>NZ_JAESLA010000025.1:0-49980 GCF_017892405.1 Staphylococcus sp. GDY8P85P
CATTTTCCTGACGCTACCCCATTAAGAATCCATTCGTAAACCCTTGTGCTTTTAATACACCAAATAAATTCTTTTTCTGTAAAGTAATCACGTATAGGAATACTCCAATAACTGTAGATGAAATAACAAACAAGAATGTAATCATGAAATTCATTGTTAAGTTTTGAGGTTTATAACCTGGTAGATTTTCTACAAAGTCATCAATACCAATCACTTCTAAATCACTATTCACCTTTTTATCATTCCAATGACTATCTTTGACAACTACTGAATTGGTTTTGTCTGATGATAATGCTGGGTTAATTTTTTCCATCGTTTTATTATTAGTAAAAATAACAGGTGAAGCATTATATTTCGCACTTTCTGACACTCCAACGATATGTAATTTTTCGTCAGATTGAGATAAATTAATTATGTCATTAACTTTAAATCCTTTATCTTTCAATGATTGATCAATGACGACCTCATTATCTTTATTAAATTTTTTGCCTTCCTTAATCTTCGGAATCAAGAATGAATTTGATGTTACACCAAAAAGTATCGCATTCTCTTCACTATTTCCCTTTGAAGCGATAATCCCCATTTGCTTTAAAGGTGCCTCTTTTTTAAAGGTACCTTTAACGTCCGATGTTGTGATTACTGATTGTTGTACAGTTTGATTAGCCTCTTTATTTAAAACAATTGCATCTGCCTTCCACTTCTTAATGCCTTCTGTATTCATATTTATTAACCCATTCGCTAGACCAGATAATAAAAAGAGTAAGTAACTAATTAATACAAGAATGCCTATAATTAAACCAAATTTTAATTTATTGTGTTTAATTTCGTTCCATGCCAAAAACATTTAATTCCCTCCTTTAAAAACAATATTAATAAGTATAACAATAAAAGCTTTGTTTAATATATTAGAAATAAAATCTTGTATAATTATGGTACATCCTAATCATACAAACAGCGTTATTAATTTTATACCATCTTAGATGTATGATTAGGGTGTATATTAATTATGGGGTAAAAGTCACTGATTGTTGGCTATGCGAGGGTATCTTTGATAGATCAGATAATTAAATATCCAGACAAAAATAAAATTACTTTAAACAAATATATAATGCCTGTAAATAGTTGCTGGGAAGTATTTTGGGGTGGAGATAATGAATTATTTAATTATCATTATCCAAATGAATCACAACGGCATGCTTATGATTTAATTATTAGAAAAAATAATATGAGTTTTAAAAATTTTGGCTATATTAATAAGGATTATTATTGTTTTAGTGAAGATATTATAGCCCCACAAGATGGTATCATAATAGATATAGAGAATAAATAACCTGATAGTGACTCACAAAAAGATAATAATTTATTTGGAAATTATATTTTAATATCACATAAACACAATGAATATAGCCTCTTAGCTCATTTAGAATACTCTAGTATAAACGTTTCAATCGGTGAAAAGGTACACCAAGGAGATTTGATAGATAAATGTGGAAATTCTGATAACTCTTCCGAGCCACATTTAAATTTTCAAGTTATGAACTCATCTAAAATAGACGAATATGTTTCTTTAAAAATTGAATTTTCTAATGGAAGATCACCTATAAAAGGAGATAGTATATAAAAATTAAAAGGGAGTACTAAGCAGTGGAAATTTTAATTAAAATAATAGATGTAATCGTTGCTATTGTATCTACTTTTGCGGATGAGACTTCGAAATATTTAGCGAAATTAAAAGAAAAAAGGGATAAAAATAAAAAATAAAATTTTAGAAATCATCAATTCTACGAATCTTTGGTATTTTAAAAATATGGGAGAATATTTTATCAGATAAATTAACATAAATTAACTTATCAGAAGTTACCTATCATCGTATATTCGTAGATGATATAATATAAAGGTCGCCTATCTCTCAGGCGTCAATTTAGACGCAGAGAGGAGGTGCTAAAAATGACAGATATCTTTGTTCACATCATGACCACAGTCACCAGTGGTTGTATCGTTGCGTTGTTTGCGCATTGGTTACGTAAACGTAATGATAAATAGGCGGCATAACCACACCAAAAAACCCCTCACTACTCGCAATAGTGAGGGGTTTGGTGCATCAAATGCAGATATCTTTGTTAATTACATTATAACACCATACTGTATAGGAATGCAAAATTGAAATTATGGAATATAAAGGGGATAGAATCTGAAAATGAGTATTGTTACAAATGATAGGACTTATTTTTGGTGTTGAAAACAATCTTATGATTTATATTGGAAGTCCCTTAATATTTTTCATGTTTTCATTAATGAACCTCATTGCATATGACAACGAAGAGGTAATTATAAGTAAGCTAAGTCAATCAGAGTAAATAAACATATCGAACTTGAATCAATCTAAAATAAAAGTAAAGATAAGTGAGATAAAATGGAAACAATAGGAAGCATTATATATTTAAAAGAAGGTTCTCAAAAGTTAATGATTATCAATCGAGTGCCAATTGTAGAAATTGAGGGTCAAGAATATATGTTCGATTATTCAGCATGTAAATACCCAGTTGGTGTTGTAGAAGATCAAATCTATTATTTCAATGAAGAGAATATTGATAAAGTTATATTTGGGGGCTACTCTGATCAAGATGAAACAAGATTTCAAAAATTATTTAAAGAAATGATCAATAATTTGGATAAAGATATTCAACGTGGTACTGTTCAACAAAAAGATAGCTTCGGTTTGATTTAATGAAAGTTATATGCCATCGCAAATTGGCAGATACGAGAATTTTTAGATCCTTTATCTCTTAAGCGTCAATTTAAACGCAGGGCGCAGGTACATGATAAATGGTGGAAGCTTAATATCACAACCACAGTCATCAGTGAATGTATCGTTGCGTTGTTTACGCATTGGTTACGTAAACGTAACGATAAATAGGCGGCATAACCACATCAAAACCACCCTCACTACTCGCAATAGTGAGGGTGTTGGTACATATATGCATATAATCTTCAACAGACATAATATAACACTCGATAAAGAAAGAATACAATTGACGATTACTTTAACAAAATAGTATGTACTTCAACTATTTTTGAAATTGCGTTCTCCTTATATTTTAAGCTCCTGAGCCTTCAAATCCAATAATTGCTGATTGTACTTTACCGTTCTTTTGTACAAACGTTACTGGTGTATGATAATTACCATTTTGGCCACTAACTAATTTATAATCATCGCTATTAGGATTTTTATGACCGTGAACATCTGCTTGCTCTACAAGATCATTACCATAAACGGATTTAAGTTGTTTCACAGTTACATTGTTTACCTTAATTTGGACAGATGTTGCAGTCTTTTTCCATGACTTCACTGAAAAGAAGTTTTGATCATATTTACTAAAGTTGTTCAACTTACTGCTTGTCCCCGTTTGAGGTACTATTTTAGTTCCATTAAACGTAACATTGCAATACTTAACCGCATTTTTAAACGTCTTATTTAATAAAAATGAACCATCGTTATTTACGTAGCCACTATACGTATAATATGGTGTAGTAGCTGCATGTGCTTGATTATTGTGTGGTTGTTCTACTGAGGCTCCGACTCCGAATACTGTTCCCATGGCTAAAGTTGCACTAACAATTGCTTTGGCAGTTTTATTCATATGAATCTTCCTCTCATTTCTTAGTCAAATCGTCATAACAATCGTTATATTACGATTTGTTTACAATATTACAACGATATTTCTAAAATTGCAATTTTACATCTATAAGAACATTATTCATCTCAAAATAATTATGATTCATATTTGCTATGTTCACCATATAAAAATGCACCCCATAAAGTTAAATTTTAAGCTCAACCTTTGGGATGCACCTTATCGAATAGATTTTTTAAACACTAATTTCTTAAGTATATTACGATATTCTATTTCTAATAAATTAATGTCGTCTATCCATCATAGTCTATTAATTTTTGCTTTCATTCTAAAATATCTTCGCTTGATTCAAGTTCTACAATGTCATAATGATATTTTTCCAAAAGGGTTTTATATTTATAGAAGAAAATGATGCCGAAACCGATTGATGCTACAAATAAGATGTTTTTCATTTGTTGTCCTCTTAACTTCATAGATTAAATTGATATTCATTAAATAATTATAACATCAAATAACTTTATTATAAATTTAAACAGTTAATTTATTGTTGCTAATACACCCTACTCACCAGGAATAAATACATTTGCTTCACTATCTTTAGGATAGTAATAACCATTTGGTATAGTCTGTAATTCAATTAAGGCATTGAACGGAGCCTTAACGTACACACTCTTACTACCTTCTGAATCTTCATACGTTGAATTATCATGTGTTTCAGATAAAGGTTCAGCGCCTGCACGTGTAGCATTGTCTAATACCGTTTCAATTTCATCTACCATGAATGAAATATGGTGATATCCCAAATCTTCAAGTTTAAGTGGATCTTTCTGATGATTACTCTTTACTTCAAACATTTCAATATTCGGACCATTTCCAATCACAATCATTCTTTGACGAACAATTTTAGCCCCTTTAGTCAGACCTAACATACGTTCAACTTCTACACCTTCACGTGGTTCATCATCATACGTTAATGCATCATACGCAATTTTAGCGCCAAACGCTTCCTTTAAGAATGTTGTCGCTTCATCAATATCTAACACTGTTAAACCAATATGATTAATCCCTTTAATATGGCTCATATAAACATCTTCCTTTCCTCTTTCAAATATATTTACCCTGAATTTGTGAGAAATAAAAAAGAGTGAATTCAAATTGAACCCACTCTCTTACCTATTAATATGAGTTATTAGAATTGAATTACCATACGTCCGGTAATTGTTCCTTGTTCCATTTCTTCAAAGATATCGTTAATTTCTTCTAACTCACGTGTTTGTACTTTTGGAACAACTTTTCCTTCTGCCGCGAATTGGAAGGCTTCTTTCAAGTCTTGACGTGTTCCTACTAATGAACCAACAACCTCAATACCATCTAAAACTAAACGTGGAATTTCTAAGTCCATTTTCTCAACAGGTAAACCTACAGCTACTACACGTGCGCCAGCTTTCACAACATCCACTGCTTGATTGAATGGTGTTTTAGCTACTGCAGTAATAACTGTCGCATCTAAACCTTTATCGCCAGTTAATTTATTTACTTCTTCAACAGCGTCTTGATTTTTAGTATTCACAACCGCATCTGCGCCTAATTCTTTCGCAAAATCTAACTTATCATCACTAATATCGAATGCGACAACTTTAGCGTTAAATACATTTTTAGCGTATTGAAGTGCTAAGTTACCTAAACCACCAATGCCAAATACACCAATCCATTGACCTGGTTTAATGTTACTTACTTTTACAGCTTTGTACGTTGTTACACCAGCACAAGTAATTGAAGAAGCTGCCGCTGGGTCTAAGTTCTCAGGTACTTTCACTGCATAATCCGCAGTAACAATAACTTGTTCAGCCATAGCGCCATCAACAGTGTAACCTGCGTTCTTAACATCACGACATAATGTTTCACGTCCTGTTGTACAATATTCACAATGGCCGCAGCTTTCGAACATCCAAGCGATTGAGACACGATCGCCTTCTTTAAGCGAATCGACACCTTCACCTACTTTAATAACACGTCCAATACCTTCATGGCCTAATGTTACGCCAGTTACATCACCGAAGTCTGCATTTTTAACGTGCAAATCAGTATGACATACACCACAATATTCTGTTTGAACTAAAGCTTCACCGGGTTTCAAGGCACGTACTTCTTTATCTTCTACACTTACTTTATGATCATGTGTTACTACTGCTGCTTTCATGGTCAATCACTCCTTGTTCAATTAACATTTAATGATAAATTTGTAAATATACACTCATTATATGCAATCGCTTACAGAATTGGAATCATTTTCACTTAATTATTTTTAATTTTCAAACATTTTATTTTTTTACTGTGTTATTTTTTATAAAATGGTTACTACCACTTATGCTAATACCGCTAGACTACTACGCACTTACCATTAAAAAACGCGATATAGTTATGCTATAATTTTACATATAACAATTAATTAATTGCTTAATTACAACTATTGCATCAAGACTTATGGAGGGATTTTTAGTGAAAACACATGTCCTATATGGAAAGTCTGAAGTAGAAGTCAATGTTCCTGATGATAGTACAGTCATAGAACCTCAAAAGATAGAAGCATTAGATGATTATACTTCAGCAATTCAAAATGTTTTACGACAACCAACAGGTTCTAAGCCACTGAAAGAATTGGTTAATAAGGATGATATTGTATCAATCGTCATTAGTGATATTACTCGACCAACACCGAATCACATACTCGTACCTTTACTAATTGAGGAATTAAACCATGTGCCACGTGAGAATTTCGTAATTATTAATGGTACAGGTACACACCGTGATCAAACACGTGACGAACTCGTACAAATGTTAGGTGAAGATATTGTCAATAGCGTAAAAATCGTCCACAATCACTGCGACGAAAAAGAAAGTTTAGTGAAAGTTGGACACAGTAAATATGGCTGTGATGTGTATCTAAATAAAGACTACGTTGAATCTGACTTCAAAATCGTAACAGGCTTTATTGAACCCCATTTCTTTGCTGGGTTCTCTGGAGGACCTAAAGGAATTATGCCAGGTATCGCTGGTCTTGAAACAATTAAGACCTTCCACAACGCCAAAATGATTGGTGACCCTCGCTCAACTTGGGGTAATTTAGAAGATAATCCTGTTCAAGATATGGCACGTGAAGTCAATACGATGTGCAAACCTGACTTCATGTTAAATGTCGCATTAAATAAAGATAAAGCAATTACAGCTGCATTTGGTGGCGATGTCTTCGAGGCACATAAAGAAGGTTGTGCTTACGTTAAAGAACACGCAATGTTCAAATGTGATGACCGCTTCGATGTGGTTATTGCTTCAAATTCCGGCTACCCTCTCGACCAAAACTTATATCAAACCGTTAAAGGTATGAGTGCTGCTAGTAAAGTTGTAAAAGAAGGCGGCAATATCATTATGGTATCTGAGTGTGCAGACGGATTCCCTGATCATGGTAAATTCGCTGAAATATTCAAAATGGCTGACACGCCACAAGGTATTCTAGACTTAATTCATGATCCGAACTTTTCAGAAGTGGACCAATGGCAAGTTCAAAAACAAGCAAGTATTCAAACATTCGCAAATGTATATGTGTATTCAGAGCTAACTGACCAACAACTTAAAGACTCAATGCTAAATCCAACATCAAATATTGAACAAACGATTGCCGATTTAGAAGCGCAATATGGCAGAAAATTAAGTATTGGTGTTATGCCACAAGGTCCATTAACGATTCCTTACGTAGAAGACGAAGCATAATGAAAGGATTGATAAACATGACTGAATTACAAAATAAAGAACTTAAATTAAATCAATTATTAGAAGATATGGGCAGTGTCGTAATTGCTTTTTCAGGTGGTGTAGATAGTAGTTTAGTACTTAAAAAAGCAATGGATGTATTAGGTACTGAAAATGTTAAACCGGTTGTTGTTAAATCTGAACTTTTCAGAAATGAAGAATTCGATCAAGCCATTGCATTAGGTCGCGAATTAGGCATCGACGTTATGGAAACTGAAATGGCTGAATTAGAAGATGCTAATATCGTTAAAAACACACCCGAAAGCTGGTACTATAGTAAACGTTTGATGTATGGCAAATTAACTCAAATTAAAGAAGATTTAGGTTTCAACTATGTATTAGATGGTATGATCATGGACGATTTAGAAGATTTCCGTCCAGGTTTAAGAGCAAGAGATGAATATGGCGTTCGCAGTGTACTACAAGAAGCCAAACTCTATAAATCAGAAATTAGAGAATTAAGTAAACAACACGATCTGCCTGTATGGAACAAACCTGCTTTATGTAGTTTAGCTTCACGTATTCCTTACGGTGAAGCATTAAGTTTTACTAAAGTGAATAAAGTCAATGAAGCTGAAAAACACATTTTAAGTTTAGGTGTTAATAACGTACGTGTCCGTTACCATCACAATATTGCACGTATCGAAGTATCAGAAGATGATTTGGCAACTGTAATTAGAAACAAAGATAACATTACATTACGCTTAAAAGAACTTGGTTTCGACTATGTTACTGTTGACTTAGAAGGCTACAGAACAGGTAGTATGAATGAAGTCATTGATACCAAAGCGACTAAATTAGTATAAGGACGTATACTCATGAGTAAAGATTCTAACTTTATTGAAGACTTGCTCGAAGGTGTAAAATCAAATCAAATATCCATTGATGAAGCTAAAGCCCAACTCAGTCATTATGACGAATTGGGCTTTGCTAAAATTGATTTACATAGAGCAAAGCGACAAGGATTTCCTGAAGTGATATTTGGTCAAGGTAAGACAAAAGAACAAATCAGTCAAATCATTACAAGTCTATCGAATCATCACAATGTTATTTTAGTCACACGTATTAATGAAGAAAAAGCATCTTATGTTTTACAACAACACCCAGACTTAGACTATTATGCTGAAGCAAATATAGTCTGTACGCCACTTGATTCTATTAATCAATCACATCACTGTATCTCAGTCCTTTGCGCCGGTACATCTGATCTGCCTATCGCTGAAGAAGCTGCAGTCACAGCTGAAGTAATGGGTATTCAAGTTAATCGTTATTACGATGTAGGTGTTTCTGGTATCCATCGATTATTTGAACATATTCATGATATTCGCAGTGGTAAAGTATCGATTGTTATTGCTGGTATGGAAGGTGCCCTCGCAAGTGTTGTTGGCGGTTTAGTCGATCATCCTGTATATGCTGTGCCTACTAGCATTGGATATGGTGCCAACCTAAATGGTATAACCACTTTATTATCGATGATTAATGCTTGTGCACCAGGTACAAGCGTACTAAATATAGATAATGGTTTTGGTGCAGGGTATAATGCTGCAATGATTATCAAGATGCTAGAAAATCAATAGAACGGAGCTATAATTATGAGTAATGCTTTATATTTAGACTGCCATGCTGGTATTGCTGGTGACATGTTGCTGTCCGCACTAGTTGACTTAGGCGCTGACCCTATATTAATTGAACGCGAATTAAAACAATTACCTATCGATGATTTTGCGCTTCACTTTAATAAGAAAGTTAAACAAGGTATCAATGCTATGACGCTGAAGATTGATTTTCATGAACATCATCATCACCGAAAAGCGTCTGATATCTTCAAATTAATCGACGATAGTCAGTTGCCAGAACGTGTTAAGCAACGTAGTAAAACAATATTTAATACGATTGCGCATGCCGAAGCAAAAATCCATGGTATGACGATAGAAGACGTTCATTTTCACGAGGTCGGTGCTATGGATTCAATTATAGATATTATCGGAGGCTGTATTGCATTGGAACAACTTGGCATCGATACGCTCTACTGTTCCCCTATTCCAACAGGTAACGGGAAAATTAATATTGCACATGGTATTTATCCAATACCTGCACCTGCTACTGCAGAAATTCTAAAAAACATACCCCTCGCAGCATTTGACGTACAAAGCGAATTGACTACACCAACAGGGGCAGCATTTGCTAAAAGTTTAGTCACTCAATTCGGAGCTTTCCCAGCTGCAACAATGCAAGAAATTGGGTACGGGGCAGGCAATAAAGACTTTGATTTTCCAAATGTTTTACGCGTCATTCAATTCCAAGATAACCAACAAGTTTCTCACGACCAAGTACAGGTCATAGAGTGTCAAATTGATGATATGACCCCAGAAATGTTAGGTCATTTTATGGACACGACATTGAAAGCAGGCGCACTAGACGTTTACTTTACACCTATTACAATGAAGAAGAATCGCCCTGCAATTCAATTGACAGTCTTATGCAAAATTAATGATAAACAAACCATTGAAAATTTAGTATTAACACATACATCATCACTAGGCGTTCGTAGTTACACAGTGAATAGACACATTTTAAAAAGAGCTTTCCGTGATATAGAGACTCCGTATGGTCAAATAAAAGTAAAATTCGCTTTAAAAAATGGAACAATCTTAAAAATGAAACCTGAGTTTGACGATATTAAAGCCATAAGCGAACATAAAACCATACCATTACATCAAGTGTATAATACCGTAATGAACACTATAAATAATCAATACCATATTGGAGAATCTTTAAAATAATTACGACGTTTGTAGAACCAGAATTGATTTAAACAAACAAATCTAATATCAATACAAAAGGCAATTCCTATTAGAGTGTTGTAGGAATTGCCTTTTATAATACTCTATTATCATAGTTTAGTTTCACTAACATAGCCATATATTTTGGAAAAGTATTGAAAGAACAAGATTTCAAAGAACCTAAGTGCTCACACACATACGTAAATAGTTCTAAGATAGATGACGAAACAGAGTTGTGGAGACTCCTAGGGGAGCTTTAATTTTAATGAACATATGAGCAATGGCTCTTAGGTAAGTAGTTCTAAAATGGGTAATGGAACGTAGTTGAGCGACGCCTATGTTGATTATTAATGAACATAAGTGCTATCGCACTTATGTAAGAAATTCTAAAGATGAACTACGAATATTTTTGCGCGCGGGGCCCCAGCAAAGAGATTTTCAATATGAAAATCTACAAACAAAGCAAGCTGGGGGTGAGGAACTTAAGTGTTTACACACTTAAGTAAGTAGTTCTAATGATTAAAATCAAAGAACTACTTTAGAGCCTTTCCCACAGGAAAGCGAAACAACTTAAACGAGTGAATATCTATCTAAGAACTACTTTACAAGACCGCGGTTCGACCCAGCCCCCCTAGGCAAGCGTCTCAACTTAAGTGAAATGAAAATCCATTTAAGAACTACTTTAGAGACAGCACCCCAGGAACGCGAAGCAACTTATGTGAGTGATTATCTATCTAAGAATTTCTTTACAACTTAAGCGAAATGAGACTGACATACTTTATCAATGTATGAAAATAAGCCAGTAAATGAACTTATTAAAATTCACTTACTGGCTATTAAGAGTAGCGTCCCACGCTTAGTACTGTTTATACTATTCAAAAGCTTTGAATAATTCGTCATTCGAATTATTCCACATATCCTCATTGTGCGATTTTAAAAAGTCTTTCAACACTTTTTTATTTTCTTCGCCAATATGATCAATCATAATTTTATGTTTCATAGACTTATCCATCATATTGACATGTTCAGGCATACTCTTATAACCACGGCGTATAGACTTGTTAACTAATAAATAGCATGCAGTAACACCGGCATAGTACGGTCCAGTTTCACTACGCTCAGTTGTCACCCAACAAAGCCAATATTCTTTAGCTTCTTCGCCTTCGACTTCCGATTTGTCAGTTATCCATTTAACACCTTTTTCAACTTGAGCACGCGCATGCATACCGCCTATATCAATAAACGCCTCTTTATTAGCTACATCTATAAATACTGGGGCAATATTATCTAAACTAATTGCACCAATATTCGTTCCTTTATGTCCGTCAAGCGGGTCATTCTTGATAATATTAAATTTAAAACCTTTATTCTCAGACACACGTGACACCTCCGAAAACTTAAATTCATAATTTCTATATTATGTGTTATATATTAAAGTTTCAATGGCTTAATTCAATTCATTAAGTAAATTAATAATTGAACCCTTAATTTGTGGATTATCGATATTAAGAATCATTTCTTTAGGATAGTACAATTTATAATCTTCACGATTAATACCCGTAATACTAGAAATAACAAGTGATTGGCTACTAATTTCTCTAATATTACCATCACGTCTTAATAAATGTATTGGTTGTCTATTAGATCCTGGTCGATCATAATCATAAGGCAAATCAGAGAAAGCTTCACTAACGAAATAATAATTAGGATCAATATGTCCCTCTATAAACAGCTCTTGCAGTTCAGTAATAGTAATGATTGAACCATCAAATGGAATATATTTAAACAAGTCCCTATTGATAAAACGACGTGCTAAATCACTAAGAATGGCATCATCTTCTTGTATCCATCGCTTTAAATAATAAAGCACTACGACTTCATCTAAATCAACATATTGCTCGATTGTAACCTTCTCTTCGAAGAAAGGAACAAAATCTTCAGGATACATTTTAAAATGATAACCCTCGTTGTACAATTGTTTGACACGTTTCAAGCAATTATTTAGTAAAACTTCCCCGCCTCTACTAACCGGATGAAAGTATATTTGCCAATACATTTGATAACGGCTCATTATAAAGTTCTCTACAGCATGCATCCCACTTTCTTTAATGAGTACTTCATCTTTTGAAGGTCGCATCAAACGTAGAATACGTTCCATATCAAATGTACCGTAAGAGACACCAGTAAAATAAGCGTCCCTTTGCAAATAATCCATTCGATCGGCATCAATTTGAGATGAAATCATAGAAATGACAAGTTTATTTTGATGTGTTTTATTAATAACATCCGCGACCTCTTTAGGAAAAGTATCAGATACACGACTTAAGACTTCATTCACTTCAGTAGGTCCTGTAATAATGGCTTGTGTAAATGCCTCATGATCTGTATTAAATATCTTTTCAAAACTATGTGAAAATGGACCATGCCCTAAATCATGTAATAATGCTGCACATAAAGCTAATGGTCTATCTGCATTATTCCACGCATCACGCCCAACAAATGATTCATCAATCATACGACGTACGATTTCATATACACCTAAAGAGTGACCAAATCGACTATGCTCTGCAGTATGAAAAGAAAGATATAATGTACCTAATTGTTTAATACGACGTAAACGTTGAAACTCTTTCGTTTTAATGAGATCCCAAATAAGTTGATCTTTGACGTGAATATATTTATGGATAGGGTCTTTAAATACCTTCTCTTCAGCTAATTTCTGTTCAACATAAGGTGTTTGCGTCAAATAAATCCTTCCTCTCATTACAGTATAGTGATAGGGATTATATACTTTTCTTCATTAAAGCTAAATCCATTTGCTCTCCATACATTTCTGGTTGATAAGAACGTACGATTTCAAAACCATTATTTTGATAATATTGAATAGCGCCTTTATTTTTATTATCAACTTCTAAATATACTGCATCATATTTACCATCAAATTGTTCTAATCCTTGCTTAAGTAAGCTAGAACCGTAACCTTTGTGTTGATATTCTGGATGTACATAATGCGCAGATAAATACAGTTCTTTACCATAAATAAAATTAGCAAAGCCTATAATTTCATCATTATCCTCGGCTACTAAAAATAATTGTTCTTCTAAGCGTTTCTTTAAATGTTGCTCATTATAAGAAGCAGCTAATAGTTCATTAATTGTTGATGCTGCATAAATATTTAAATATGTGTTATACCATGCCTTAGTAGCAACATCTCTAATTGCTACGACGTCATTTGATGTGGCTTCTCTGACTTTAAACATACTTGATTCTCCTGACTTTACTATGGAATTAATAATGAAATTATATCACAGTAGTTATACAATCGCTCAATATAGCGTATTTATCGATGTGATTTATCGTACCTTTCATCAAAATCTACATTAGTGTTTCATTCCATTCTTTAGCTCTTTCGAATGCAAATGTATCTTTCGAAATATCTCCTGGTCGTTCAGCTGTACCGATAATATAGCCGTTAAGTTCAGCCCCAATAAAATCTAACGTATATTTCATTTGTGTAATACAAGGCTTCGCTTTCACTTTCGGACAATCTCCACCAACTAAAATAAGACGGAAATCTTTCTTTGCCATTCGTTCTTTGAAGTCTCTATAATTTGGATCAACCATTGTTTCAGACCAATGATCAATAAATGCCTTTAAAGATGCAGATATACTGTACCAGTAAACTGGTGATGCGAAGATCACCGTATCACTTTCTAATACTTGATCAATGATGTGTTTATAATCGTCGGTATAATTAGTAATGTCTTTATTATCATGACGGAAATCTCTTACAGGATTAAATTGGTAATCTGTTAAATCAATCCAATTATAGGCTAATCCTTCTATTGCATACTTAGTAAGTTGTGCTGTATTCCCCTCTGGACGACTGCCTCCAAATAAAACTGTAATCATGTCTATCCCTCTCTCTTAATTTATATTTAAAATATGCCATTATTTTTAAATTTGTTCGCTACATCAATACTTCATATTAATTTAATATTCGCATATTTGCCTAGTACCCTTATTTCATATGATATATGTGCATTTTCCTAAAATAAAAAAGAATCATTACTATTTATTCAAGTTTCTAAAAAAGCTCTTACACAAATATAAACGGTGTAAGAGCTTAAATTACTTCAATTTATTTTATATCCGCGTTTGTTATTCAATCGGAAATAGTTCGTCGATTTTTTTCAATTCATCATCTGTTAATTGAATATTAGCCGCTTCAATATTTTCTACAACTTGTTCAGCACGTTTCGCACCAGGAATTACTACATCTAGCGCTGGACGAGTTAAGTAAAATGCTAGAACCACATTGGCGATAGATGTGTTGTGGGCTTCTGCAATACTTTGCAATTGTTTCACTCGACGCACATTATCATTAAATACCTCTGGTTGGAAATCACGACGAGGCGCACGATGATCATCAAACGTTTGGTTTTCCTCATACTTACCGGCTAAGATACCTGACGCTAGTGGAAAATAAGGAATAAATGTAATATCATTTTCAGCCGCGTATGCCATTACATCTTCATTTTCACGATGTAATAAGTTGTACTCTAATTGCACTACATCTACATAGCCATCTTTATTTGCCTCTTTAAGTTGTTCTAATGAGAAGTTAGACACCCCAATTGCTTTAATCTTACCTTCATCTTTAAGTTCTTTTAAGGCTGCAACTGCTTTATCTTTCGGCGTATTTTCATCAGGAAAATGAATATAGTATAAATCAATATAATCTACTTGAAGACGTTTCAGGCTATTCTCAACCTGTTGTTTTAAATAATCTGGGTCATTGTTTTGAATGACATCATCATTATCTTTAATAACATGAGAACCTTTCGTCGCAATTTGCACTTGTTCACGTGGGTATTCTTGAACCACTTGGCCAACTAATTCTTCCGAACGTTCAGGACCATAAATATATGCCGTATCGAGCAATGTAATGCCATTATCAATTGCTTTGCGCACAACATCTTTCCCTTGTTCTTCATCTAAATTTGGATATAAATTGTGGCCACCTACTGCATTGGTACCTAATGCGATTGGAAATACACGAACATCTGATTTACCTAATTGTACTAAATCTGCCATTCATACTCGCTCCTTTATTCAAATATTACTACTTGTAGTTTACCCCATTCTGATTAAGACATTCATATTGACATTTTATATAAGATATACTTTAATGTAACTAATCAAGTTACATTAAAGGCGGTATACTATGAATTTAGAATTTAACATTGCAGTACACGTGCTAAGCTTTCTCACTAAGCACTCAGAGGAACATTTCAATAGTCAGGAATTAGCAGCATTTACTTGTCTTAATCCAGTGCAACTAAGACGCGTTGCTACAATACTTAATAACCAACAATTTATTGATACACGTCGCGGTAAAGGCGGTGGTTATCGAGCGAATGAGATTACTCCCACGATTACGTTAGATACGCTGTATCAACTTTTTGTGTTAGATAAATCCCCTGCGCAACGTATTTTCACTGGTAGTGAAGAGAGTCATTGTACGATTTCTAAGCATATTGCAACCACTATGACTAAATATAAAGCACAAGAAACTGCCCTAGTGCTCAACTTTTATCGTAACTTGACAATTAACGACGTCATCAAAGATACACTTCAGGAGGACACAACATATGACACATTATAATTTATTAGTTCTTGGCTTCGGTAAAGCAGGTAAAACACTTGCCAAATATGCAGCAGCACAAGGTCAACACGTTGCTTTAGTAGAACAATCATCAGATAATTTTGGCGGCACATGCATTAACCACGGTTGTATCCCGTCTAAAGTACTCGTACATGATGGTATTGACGGTACAGATTTTGGTACTGCCTTTTCAAGAAAAAAAGACGTAGTTCGCGCATTAAATAAGAAAAATTATGATAACTTAGCAAATGATGCAAATATTGATATATTCACTTACAAAGCTCAATTTAAATCAAATACTGAAGTTAATCTTGTAAGCGAAGATGGTTCTGTTGCTCAGACATTAACAGCTGATAAGATTGTTATTAATACTGGTGCGAAATCAAATATTCCTGCTATCAAAGGGATAGAGACCGCACAACATTTATACGACTCACGTGGATTATTAAATATTTCATATCAAGCTAAGCATTTAGTAATTATTGGCGGTGGCTATATCGCCTTAGAATTTGCTTCAATGTTCGCAAATTTTGGTACTAAAGTTACTGTTTTAGAATATGGTTCACAAATCATGCCACGAGAAGATCAAGACGTGGTTGCTCACGCAATTAAGGATTTAGAAGACAAAGGTATTTCGTTTATTACAAATGTAGAAACACAAGCCTTTAAAAATGAGGGTAATCAAACAACTGTTGTAACTACTCAAGGTAATTTCTCAGCCGATGCCGTACTGTTAGCGACAGGACGTGTACCTAACACTGACTTAGCACTTGAACACACTGCTATTGAACTTGGCGAACGTGGTGAAATTAAAGTGAACGCGCATTTACAGACATCAGTTGCCCACATTTATGCAGCAGGAGATGTCAAAGGTGGACTACAATTTACGTATATCTCGCTAGATGATTATCGAATACTTCAGTCTGAATTATTTGGTGATCGTTCGCGAACAACTGGTAACCGTGGCACAATCCCATACTCTGTCTTTATTGACCCACCATTATCTCGAGTTGGTTTAACGGCTAAAGAAGCACAGTCTCAAGGCTATAATTATATAGAAAATACATTACTTGTCTCTCAAATTCCAAGACATAAGATTAATAATGACGCGCGTGGAATTTTCAAAGTAGTTATAAACAAAGATAACGATATGATTTTAGGCGCTACCCTTTATGGTAAAGAATCCGAAGAAATTATCAACTTAATTAAATTAGCTATCGATCAACATATTCCTTATCAAACATTGAGAGATACGATTTATACGCACCCAACTATCGTCGAATCATTTAACGATTTATTTAATATTTAAAATATTTTTTATGTGCCAAAACGTTGTTATATTAGTGCATGGAGAGATATAATTTCAACTTATCAATATTTTTAAAAATAAAAAGCTTTACTTATTAACGAATAACAGTTATAGTTAATCTAACGTAATAAAAGCTCGTGAATTTAAATGTAGTGTGTTTGTCTAGAATACTCTCTTTTTTATAAATGAATTTGTTACAAATATTCGTGCAAAAGCACATGGAGGTATTCTATATGAATAACGGTACAGTAAAATGGTTTAACGCAGAAAAAGGTTTTGGTTTCATCGAAAGAGAAGATGGTAACGACGTATTCGTACACTTCAGCGGTATCGCTGGTGAAGGTTACAAAACTTTAGAAGAAGGTCAAAAAGTTGACTTCGATATTACTGAAGGTCAACGTGGCGAACAAGCAACTAACGTTGTTGTAATGTCATAGGATTAAACCTAATTAAGCACTTAGATGACGATGTTCTTCTAAGTGCTCTTTTTTTAACATTAAAAAAGCTACGACAATATTCAGATTAGAATACATTCATAGCTTAATTTATACTACCATTAATTATTTATTCGCTTTACGTTTAGCTAATTTTTCTTTTAGCTTGCGGTCTTGTTCTTCTTTACGACGTTTACGTTCTTCATTACGTTTTCTTAGACGCTCTTCTTCTTCCGGATCTCTTGGTTTTTTAAGCTGGGCTGTGACTTTTTCTAATAGTTCGTCTTCAGTAAGCGCAGCAAGTGGACGATTATTGACAAAAGCAAACGTTTTTCGACGTCCAGGACCACAATAAGATTGGCAACCAATTTCAATTTCCGCTTCTGGATCTAACTTCTCTAGTTTTCTCTTCAACGTTTTAATATTAACCGCCTGACATTCATCACAAATCAAGAATTTATTTTTCACCTTGCCACCTACCTTTCTATATTGTCATTGCTATATAATTTTTTTAAAAGTTTTACATACGCATCAATGAATTTAACTCTAATTATTTTACTCCTTTTACTAAAAAATTCAAGCAAATCATTAAAAGTCATACGTACTTTCATTAAAAAAGAGCAAGACATTGATTCAACATTTGAATTTAGTCCCACTCGTTTGCGTGCGAATATGATTATTGTCCGTGATAAATTCTAAATTTCAACGGTTTAATACCGTGAGATGCCCATTCATCATAAATACGATTTTTATCGATACGATTATCGATAATTGCGATACCGCAGTCACCACCACCAGCTCCTGATGTCTTAGCAGCAGCGCCATAACGTTCTCCAATATCACATAATAATTTTAAATTTTCAGTTTCGATATCAACCGTCGCCTCATTATCCATTTGTTGAATAATCATGCGATTTTGTCGTATCATCTTTTGAACACCTTTAATGTTATTTGTTTTAAAGGCATAAATTAAGTTTTCAACACACGCATGCGATTGATCAAGGAATCTTCCGTAGAAAGAAGGGTCTGATTTCAAGCGTTTGACTTCACTAACTAAATGTGGTGATGATGCAGGTGAACCTGTCCACCCGATTAACACTTCCATATTTTCTGGTGCCTGTAGTGGTTCAATATGAAGTCCCGGCCAATTCTTTTCTAGTACTTCATTAACTGAAGTTTCTTCCATCTGTTGTTTAACCCAATCATGGTCAAAAGTACTATAAGCTAGCCATCCACTATACACGCTGACAGCTATATCACCACATGAGCTTAAACTTTGTAGTCGCATGTTAGAAATGACCGCCAATTTATAAATGTACAAATTAGACAATTGCATATCGTAAAACTCATTTAAAGCCTTAACAACAGATACTAAGACAGCTGCACTCGAGCCAAGCCCATACTTATTACCTGAAGCATCATCTAAGTTACTGTCAATTTCTAAATGAAAGTGCTTTAATTCAATATTGCAACTTCTTGCATATTGTTCAAAAACTTCAATCGCAGTTACAACATATTTTAGTTGACTCGCAGCATTGGCATCAGAGATATCTATTTTATCTTCATTGCGATTAAACGTTACAGGCTCATAATGTAGTATCTTTGAGTGAATCGTACCTGTTACCTCATTTGAAGCTTCAATCGTAGCAGTCACAAATCGATCGACCGCAATTAAGACAGACTTATATCCCGGCTCAGTCACTGCATATTCGCCTGCTACATAAAGCTTTCCTGGTGCTTTCACCTGAATCATTATATCTCTTCCTTACTTAATTATTTCGACTCCTGATTGTGTAATATCACTTGTGATGATTTTTGATTGATCAAATGCTTGTAAAAATTTATCTACGATGGCTTGTTGATTTTTCTTCTCGATCAATACTTTGACATTTGGTCCCGCGTCCATTGTAAAGTAACATGGTAAACCCGCTTCCCTACATTCCTGAACGATGCGCATTGCATCGTAACTTTCTTGTACTAAATATGTAAATGGCGGTTGTGCACCTAAATTTGTAGCGTGCATACGTAAACCATTGGCTTCTATCACTTCACCCATACGCTTGAAATCTTTTTGACTAATTGCCGCTTTCGTCTCTTTCAAATCTGGTTCAACATGATCTAACCAATATTGATAAAAGCGAGACGTATCACGTGTCAATGACATGCCCGAGCGACTAGATACTTTTTTAGATTTATTATTAATGACTACAAAAATCATAGCCAATTCGTTTTCCCAACTGTCGGATTCAACACGGTGTGCATAAGACGTTTCATCATCATGCCCTTTTTCCCATTCAGCAAATCCGCCATAAATACTTCGCGATGCTGAACCAGAACCACGACGCGCTAAACGTGAAAGGTCTTTATCAGACAAACCTAATTGTAGAGCTTCATTACACGCACCAGCTAATGCAGCATACGCACTCGCTGAAGACGCTAATCCTGCAGCTGTCGGAACAAAATTCTCACTTTCAATAAGTGCATGTTCTGAAATACCTGCTTCTTTACGAACCATGTCCATATAACGTTGAATCTTAGCGCTTTCTTTAGCGTTTACAGTTTCCCCGTTTAGGATTAACTGATCTTCAGTCAATGTGTCGTCAAATGTAACACGCGTTTCAGTGTAGAAACGGTCTAGTGTAACTGACAAACTATTATTCATTGGAATAATTAATGCTTCATCTGCTTTACCCCAATATTTAATCAGTGCAATATTCGTATGTGCGCGTGCTTTACCACTCTTTTTCAATGGTTTATCCTCCTAACTTCTCAATCCATGTATGTTGTGCGCCAGCTTTTTCAACGGCAGCGACAATACGCTTAGCTGTTTGCAATTCTTTAGCTAAGATAAGCATACTACCACCTCGACCGCCACCTGTTAACTTGCCAGCGACCGATCCATTTTCTTCTCCTAAACGAAGAAACATTTCAATTTTATCGTGACTTACTGTCAATGTTCTTAAGTCATCTTGACATTGATTAAAGATTGTTGCTAATTGATCAAAACTATGATGCTCAATGGCTTCACTTGCTGAATACACTAAAGATCCAATATGTTCAACAATTTGCATGTAATTTTTGTCGTTATCACATAATTGATGGACATCTTCAACTGCTTGTTTAGTTGAACCTTTGACACCTGTATCGATAACAACCATATAGCCATCTAAATCTAATGTCTTTAATATTTCAACTTCACCTTTTTGATACCAAACAGGTTGATTTGTCACAATCGTCTTTGTGTCTATACCGCTTGGTTTACCATGTGCAATACGTTCTGCCCAGTCTGCATTTTCTAATAATTCTTTATCCGTTAATGGTAAACCTAAATAATCATAGCTTGCTCTTATGAAAGCTACAGCAACTGCTGCACTTGAACCTAACCCTCTAGATGGGGGTAAATTAGCTTGAATTTTAATTAATAACGGCTCTTCTACCTTTTTGTTTTCAACGAAATGCCCTATTAACGATTTCAAATGTTCTGGCGCATCATAAAGTGGTCCATCATAGACATCACTTTGAATTGCTGAGTAATTCCCTTTTTCTAAACTTTCAATTAAGACTTTTACTTTTCCTGAAGTGAACGGAATCGCAATTGCAGGTTCACCGAATGTGACTGCATGCTCCCCGATTAATATTATTTTGCCGTTAGACTCCCCATAGCCACGTTGTACCATGATATCTCACCTTTAATATTCTTTCTGAAAAATTATTTTCGAGATCAGTGGACATACGTATCATGCATATATCCTTAATCTGCCAACTCTATGTATGCTTAAGTAACTTGGTGTTTGATTTATCGATTTTTATCGATGTATATATACGTCAATTTATCTTTAATGACATTTGTCTTCGTCTAAATTCATTTTTGCGTTTGTTGCAAACTGATTAAAAATAGACTCAAATTATTTACTTTAAAACTTAAAAATAATTATACCCTAAAATTTAAAATCTCTAACATACTGCTATGTCAATGGTTTACGATTGATCGATCCATTCCGCGGTTTGAACCCACTCTCTGCGCATGATGATGACACGCAATATACATTGTTTTTATATTAATCCACCTAAACTATATTACTATAAAAAGTAATAGGAATATAGCAATTTATAATAAATTTGATATATAATTCCACTAAACTTTACATTTATTCAAATGAAAAGGAGACTTTCTAAACTATATAAAAGTAATAGAAAGTCTCCTTTAACTGTATCAAATTTTTTATTTTAAAAGTTGTTTCACGCTTAATTTCCTTCTATTGAACGATTCATCTTCTCATTGCGATCTATCATTCTGTCGAAATAACCTTCATAACGTGACCATTCATCTTCTGTGATGGGATCCATATTCAGATTACCACCTAAATCTTTAATCGCATGCAATAGTTGAAACATTACATCTTGCACTTTAATGTCTCGTCCAAGGAGTGTTTCAAGTGATGCCATACATTCAGGTTGAATATCTGGATATTTAAATTTAGTTACTTCACCTTTTAGCGCATGTTCATAAAAGACACGCATCATTTCTGCACGTTCTGAACCTGAACCTTCAACGCAGAGGTATATTTGAACTGCAATACCACCTCGAACACGTCGTTGTGAAATGCCGGCAAACTTTTTACCGTCTATGCTTAAGTCGAATTTACCTGGGCAGTATGAATGCTCAATTTCACGTGTATCAATCTCTACATTTTCATTTTCGAACATTTTACAAATCAATAAGTACATCACTGTAAATGCTTCATCAATGGTCGTTTCAGTTTGACCTTTGAAAATAAGAGAAATATTTAACACACCCTGATCTAACACGACGCCAAGGCCACCTGAGTTTCTCACAATGGCATTATAACCAATGTCATCCGTTAAATATCGAATACCATCTTTAAGAAATGGCAAACGAGAATCATGGATACCAAGAATAACTGTATGTTGGTGGATCCACGTTCTAACCACGTTGCATGATAAATCTTTACCTACACTTTCTGAAAACGTATCGTCAAAAGCAAATGATTGCATTGGCGCTAAACCAGATGAATGATCTACATAGCGCCAATCAATATCATTAAAGTACTTGCTTGCTAAATCCATTATTGTAATGTTTGAGCAGCTGTAATGATTGATAATTTATAAACGTCTTCAGTTGAGCAACCGCGTGATAAGTCGTTAACAGGTGAGTTTAAACCTTGTAATACAGGACCAACTGCGTCAAATCCACCTAAACGTTGCGCAATTTTGTATCCAATGTTACCAGCTTCTAAGCTTGGGAATACAAAGACATTTGCATTACCTTGGATTTTAGCACCTGGTGCTTTTTTCTCTGCTACTGAAGGTACAATGGCAGCATCAAATTGGAATTCACCATCAATGACAACATCTGTTAAGCCTTCAGATTCTACTTTTTCTTGAGCTAATTTAACTGCATTTGCAACTTTATCAACATCGTCAGATTTAGCTGAACCTTTAGTTGAGAAACTTAACATCGCAACGCGTGGGTCCATGCCGAAGCTTTCAGCTGATTTCGCACTTTCAACAGCGATTTCTGCTAAATCAGATGATTCTAATGTTGGATTGATTGCACAGTCACCAAATACATATTGTTGGTCATCTTTAATCATAAAGAAGATACCAGAAGTTTTAGATACGCCTGGTTTTGTTTTAATGATTTGTAATGCAGGGCGAACAGTATCTCCAGTTGAATGCGCAGCTCCACTTACTAATCCGTCAGCATGACCAGCATAAACTAACATTGTACCGAAATAGTTAACATTATTTAATAATTCTTCAGCTTGTTCTTCAGTCGCTTTACCTTTACGGCGTTCAACGAATGATTTAACTAATTCTGGTTTTAGTTCACTTGTAGATGGATTGATGATTTCGATATCTGAAACATCTAATCCTTTGTCTTTAGCTAATAAATTAATTTTGTCATAGTCACCTAAAACGACAGGTGTTACATAGTCAGTTGCTTGTAATTGTGTAGCAGCTGTTAACACACGCTCATCTTCACCCTCAGGTAATACGATTTTGACATTTTTTCCTGAAAGTTTCTCTTGTAATACATCTAATAAACTAGACATAATGCCCTCCTAAATAATTTCATAATAATATTTTGCAACCTAATTATACTGTATTTGTATTGATATTTCCATTTCACTAATTTGTAATCATTTAAGTATGTTTACTAATTCTCTTTATGATAAAATTTAGTCTGTATTAAACAATAATAATCAATTTTCGAAGGAGCGATACACATGAGTGAAGCAGCTGAAACTTTAGATGGTTGGTACAGTCTTCATTTATTCTATGCTGTTGATTGGGCAACATTCAGACTAGTGCCTGAGGACGAACGTGAAGCAATGATTAATGAATTCAAGACATTCATTAACGATAAAGCTAGCGCCAGAGAACAACAAGCCGGTGACTATGCACTATATAATATTACTGGTCAAAAAGCCGACATATTATTATGGTATTTACGTCCGGAAATGAAAGAATTAAATGAGATTGAGAATGAATTCAATAAACTTCGTATTGCTGATTTCTTAATTCAAACTTACTCATACGTATCAGTTATTGAATTAGGTAATTATCTAGCAGGTAAATCGGATGAAGATCCATATCAAAATCCACATATTAGAGCAAGATTATATCCTGAATTACCTAGAACAGAATATATTTGTTTTTACCCGATGGATAAACGTCGTAATGAAACATACAACTGGTATATGTTACCAATGGAAGAACGTAAGAAATTAATGTATAACCATGGTATGATTGGCCGACAATATGCAGGTAAAATCAAACAATTTATCACTGGATCAGTTGGTTTCGATGACTTTGAATGGGGTGTAACGCTATTCTCAGACGATGTACTACAATTCAAGAAGATTGTATATGAAATGCGTTTTGACGAAACAACCGCTAGATATGGTGAATTTGGTGGGTTCTACATTGGTCATATCTTAACAACAGATGCTTTCGAACACTTCTTCGCTATCTAATCTATTGTTAAGTCATTTTATCACTTGTTTATGTATAACTTGTTCCCTTCTAAGCTTGCTGCAATAAGCTTTCGAAGGGAACTTCTTATTTATTAAAGATAGAAATCCGTTTTAAATACTCCCATTAACACTATGATATCGAACTGCAATATTCACTATGATTCATCTAATCAGAGTTTAATCGACGACCATTTAGGGAAAAATATAGTCTAGTAAAGTCGTGCACAAGTCCACAATAAAAACAACCTGAGACACATGCGATGTCTCAGGCTATTATAGTGTAGTATGCGTTTTGGGAGAACTTAATTACTACTCTGAACATTAACAACCATAGTCATATTGTCGCTACCCAAAATGACTCATAAATTGCTAACTAATTATTATTTAACCAAATTGTAATATTTTGAAACATTATAGAATGAGTTTCTATATAATTTTCATTTTAAATATATTGCAATTTTATACTATTTTGATTAATATACACGCTTTGATTTATCTCGACTACTTTAATGGTATACTGTCTTCATTGTGCAGAATGGCGTATGCGTTGTAGTCATTGAATGCCAACTTACTTTTTAGTAAATCCTCTAACGACATACACTCAATAATGCCTTCACGCATGTTTATAACAACTTACTATAAACGTATGACTTTAAATGAATTAGTCGATTTAATATGATAACTTAAGTTTAAATAGCTTTAATATCTCAGATTGATTGACTATAATTATGAATACATCTTAACGAATGGTGATGAAATGGATAATACACAAATACATGAAAATGCAGATGAAAAATTAATCAAAGACGTCGTCATGATGGCTGGACGTATATTATTAGAATCGGGTGCAGAAGGAACACGTGTTGAAGATACGATGACTCGTATTGCGCGTAAACTTGGCTATTCTGAAAGTAATAGCTTTGTCACTAATACTGTCATTCAATTTACATTACACAACGAATCTTACCCTCGAATTTTTAGAATTAACTCACGTGATACCAATCTCATTAAAATTTCACAAACAAACGAAATTTCACGTTTAATAACTAAAGGTGCTATTACACTTGAAGAAGCTAAACTAAAGCTTGAAAATATATATGTTGCTAAACGAGATAGTAGCTTATTATTTAAAGGGATTGCTGCGGCTATTATCGCGATTAGTTTCTTGTACTTACAAGATGGTAAACTGATCGATGTTATCACAGCACTGTTAGCAGGTGGTTTAGGCTATCTTGTCGTTGAAATTTTAGATAGACGCTTACATGCGCAATTCATTCCAGAATTTCTAGGATCGCTTGTTATCGGTATTATATCGGTACTGGGACATCACTTATTACCTACCGGAGACCTCGCAACCATTATTATCGCCTCTGTTATGCCAATCGTTCCCGGGGTGCTTATAACCAATGCCATACAAGACTTATTTGGTGGCCATATGCTTATGTTTACAACGAAATCCTTAGAAGCTCTTGTCACCGCTTTTGGTATTGGCGCTGGCGTTGGCTCAGTATTAATCTTAGTTTAGGAGTGGGAATGAATGTTTTGGATATTAAACTTAATTTTTAGTTATACCGCTTCACTATTTTTCTGTGTGATCTTCGATGCGCCTAGAAAGCTCTATCTTTCATGTGGGTTTGTAGGTGCCTGTGGTTGGATGGTTTACATTCTCTTCTTTCAAGGGTTAAATGTACATACCATTTATTCAAGTTTCTTTGGTAGTTTAGCACTAGGTTTAATTAGTCATTATATGGCTCGTACAAAGAGAGAGCCGGCAATTATCTTCATGGTACCTGGCATCATTCCACTTGTCCCAGGTGGCCTTGCATTTGATGCAACTAAGAATTTGGTGCTATTAGACTTTAGTAAAGCGATTAATACAATGCTTGAAGTCACACTGATTGCAGGTGCCATTGCACTTGGCTTATTATTTGCAGATCAAATTTCTAAAATTATATTATCTGGATTTGCAAGAACACGAAAAAGAATTTAACGTCCTTGATTATATATATGATATTAGAAAAGCGCGTGGCTCATTGAGCCCGCGCTTTTAAAATTGAACTTTTTTCACTCTATGATTTATAGGTATCGTCTACCATATCCTCAACTTCTTTTTCAGAACGATTTAAAATTAATCGACTTAATTCATCACTATCTATGTTCTTTAATTTCGGATAGCGAATCACAAAGAAAAGCAATCCTATCACTAGCCATCCGCCTAACGCAATATAAGACGGCATTGACAATGACGCCGGTGAACCAGGCACTAATAATAATAAAAGGAAGATAAACGATACAATCGAACCTAAAATGGCAAAAGTCTTATAGACAGGCCCATACGTATTGCTTTCTTTATTAAAGCTAAATAACTTAGCAGCAGATAAACATGTAATAAAATAAGCAATCGATACGCCTGTTGACGACATATCAACAATCCATGTTAATGCCGTACGACCTAACCAAGGCGCAATTAAAGTTACAGCTACTAAAAAGATAATCGCAATATAAGGTGTTTTATACTTAGAATGTAATTTACTAAACGCAGTTGGCATAATTCCAGAACGCCCCATCGAGAAGAGTAATCGACTGGCACTCATCAAGAAGCCATTTAAACCTGTAAAAATACCCATAATAATCGCTATAGCTAATACACCTAAGCCAATGTAACCAAAGGCAGTTTGTGTTGCTGCACCTGTCACCCATAAATTACCATTTAAACTTGCACTATTCGTACTTAACCAACCTGTATATAAAATCATAACGACATAAGTTAATGACGCTGCAAGCAAACTATAAACAATTAATTTAAACGTCTTATTCGGTGAAAAGTTAAATTCCTCCGCAGTTTGGGGAATGTTGTCAAACCCAACATAAGCCCATGGTGCTACTGCCACAATCATAATAATAGATGTAAACCAGCCTGTACTTGGATTGGCTAATGGTTGTAAATTATTAAAATCAAAATTATTACCAAAGAATGAGCCAAAGAACATCAGTAAGACAACGATGACCATAGCTACACAAAAGTAATATTGTAATGAACCAGATACACTTGCGCCACGAATGGCTACAAACATAAACACAAGTAATAATACTGTTGCAATAATGATTTCAGTTATGTAAACATCCCAGCCTGCAATCGTGTATAATCGCCCAGTATTAAGCAAATCTGGGAGTAGAAATTTCACTAATAAACTAAACGCAGTCGCATTAAGTGCAACCACACATACATAGCCGAATGTTAGAAACCATGATGAGAAGAAACTAACATATCTTCCGAAACTTAAATAACTAAATGCAAAGGCGCCCCCTGAAACTGGAAATCGCTCTACTAAAGCGCCATAACTCACTGCAATAAGTATCATTAATAACGCACCAATAACGATACCGATAGATGCCGCAATTGGTCCCGATTGCTTAATCCAATCTCCAGGTAAAATAAAGGCACCCCAACCAATACATGAACCATAAGCAATCGCCCATACAAATTTTTCAGAGAGGTTCTGTTTCAAATCGCCTCGATCTATATTCTGATTTTTATTATTTTTGCTCATAAAATAAACTCACCTCAAGTATGCTATATACCCCAAAGGTGAGTTATTTAATCTATAGTATTGATACAATATAAGTGTTTAACTATTTAAATTCAATGACATAAAGGCTTTAAATCATATTAAATATCACCCTACAAATTTAAATGTAGAAATGATAAGCATAAGCCAACCTGCAATAAATAATACGCCACCAATAGGTGTAATCGCTCCTAAAATGCGAATTTGTGTTAAAGCTAGAATATATAATGAACCACTAAAGAACACAACACCTAGGAAGAGTAGCCAGCCTGCCCAATTCACATTAATAGATGTTGTACCACTAATCACCCCAATAATGATTAATCCTAATCCATGGTACATTTGATAATTTACCGCTTTTTCCCAAACTGACATATATTTATCCGATAATTTACCTTCAAGTCCGTGCGCACCAAACGCCCCAGTACCAACTGACATCATCGTACATAACGCACCTAGTATTATAAACAATTTCATCATATCTCTTCATTCTCCTTATTCAGTTTAAAAATCAAATATGGATTCGCCATTACCGATTTCATCGTCCGTGATCATCGTATTAGACGGTAAGTGATTATTCTGTGTCGATTTCATGGTATTTGGAACTGTTCCACCCATCGCTTCGATTTCTGCAGCTGTCACTTTAGATTTATTTTGTGACGTTGATGTATTAGAACTTTGGTTTACCTTTGAAAATGACGGCGTCACCGTATTGGTAAAATCTTGACTTTGTGTCTTAGAAGACGCCGACTTACTGTCACCATTGGCATAGATCGACGTTAGTGTATGGATTGCATACATATGTTTCTCAAATTGTTGCGCATTCGTCGCCTCATCAGCTTGCACTAATTCTTGTTCAATCAACTGAATTACTTGTGCTTTATTCATTTAAACCTCCCCATTCTCACACCAATTTATAGGTGTTTTACCTTTACTTATTAAATAATCATTCGCCTTTGAATATGGTTTAGAACCAAAAAATCCGCGATACGCCGATAAAGGACTTGGATGTGGTGATTTAATAATATAATGTTTGGATGTATCAATTAATTTAATCTTCTGTTGTGCAGGTTTCCCCCATAATATGAACACAACATCCTCACGTTGTTTCGAAATCGCTTGAATGACTTCATCTGTAAATGTTTCCCATCCAATATCTTTATGAGAATGCGCTTCGCCTTGTCGTACCGTTAAAACGGTATTTAGTAATAAGACGCCTTCACGTGCCCAATCTTGTAAATGGGGTGATGTTCTGTGACATCCGATATCATCTTCTAATTCTTGGTACATATTTCTTAATGATGGTGGGAACTTGGCATTGGGTTGTACCGAGAACGCTAAACCATGCGCTTGATTTGGACCATGATAAGGGTCTTGACCTAATATCACTACTTTTACATTTTCAAATGGTGTTAAATCAAAGGCTTGATAAATATTTTCTCGATCTGGGTAGACAATTTGCGTCGTATATTCTTTTTCTAAAAAATCATGCATCTCTGTAAAATCGTGTCGTTCCGTAATATCGTGAAATATTTCTGACCATTCCATCGCTTTCACCTCAAGCCATATTTTAACATAATGCGCACCTTATAAGTTATTGATTTCATCCATTACTTCAAGCTAGCACGTTGTCCGATAAACATGCTATGATTAGACATAGATTAGAAATTGTCGGGAGTGAATGTACATGGCTTTAAAAAAAGTATTAACAATTGCAGGTTCAGATACAAGTGCGGGCGCTGGTATGCAAGCTGACCTTAAAACATTTCAAGAATTAGACACATACGGTATGGTCGCTTTAACTGCTGTTGTAACGATGGATAAAGAAACTTGGTCACATGATGTGACACCTCTTCCAATGGATTTATTCGAAAAACAATTAGAAACAGCGATTTCAATTGGTCCAGATGCAGTTAAAACAGGCATGTTAGGTACACAAGAAATCATTAAACGTGCTGGTGAAGCATTTGAACAATCAGGTGCACAATATTTCGTAGTCGACCCTGTTATGGTATGTAAAGGGGAAGATGAAGTACTTAACCCAGGAAATACTGACGCAATGATTGAACATTTATTACCTAAAGCAACTGTTGTCACACCTAACTTATTTGAAGCTGGTCAACTTTCTGGTTTAGGTAAATTAACTTCTATTGAAGACATGAAAAAAGCAGCAGAAATCATCTTCAATCAAGGTGCACAACACGTTATTATTAAAGGTGGTAAAGCGTTAGATCAAGATAAATCTTACGACTTATACTATGACGGCAATACGTTCTATCAATTAACTACAGACATGTTCCAACAAAGCTATAACCACGGTGCTGGTTGTACGTTTGCAGCTGCTACAACAGCATACCTAGCAAATGGCAAATCACCTAAAGAAGCTGTGATTAGTGCGAAAGCATTTGTTGCTTCAGCAATTAAATACGGCTGGAAAATGAACGACTTCGTAGGTCCTGTAGATCACGGCGCATATAACCGCGTTGAACATATCGATGTAGAGGTAACAGAAGTATAATAGTAAACACTTAATTTTTATTAACTCAAACTAACCTCCTCAATAAAGTCTTTTTTAAGATCATTTATTGAGGAGGTATTTTTATTAAAGTCATTCACATTAATTTAGGCTTATTATAAATTCTAGGTATTAAGTCGTAGAAAGTGATAGGCTATACGTTGTATCCAAAGTTGGTACCTTGGGCTCATGTTTTTATTTTAAAATTGCTTTACTATATTAAGTGTAGAGAGACAAAGGAGGAATTACACATCATGATTATCTACAAGCAAAATATAGAGAATGGTATCCCAATGTACGAAATCATTACGAAAACCTTCAAGACAATTACGGTAAAATTTGATGAAACGTTTAACAAGAATGAAATCTATAAATTGCTCTCTCTACTAGAAAATGACCTTGATAACATGAAACTAGGTTATTAAGTCATTAAGACATCAAGAAGCACAGTAAAAGTGTTTTCCAAATTGAGAATTCAAACAGATGAATTATTCCCAAAATTGACTTAAAAGTTCTTATGCCCCCTAATACTATTGAGTAACTTTAAAAGTCATTAATCATTCCTAAACTCACCTTATTTAAATAGCGTCGATGTTAGACGAGGATTGTCCCCCCTCGTATGCTTAGAGCGTAACTTTAAGCTTTGCTAACATTGACGCTATATTTTTACGTAGCTAATTATTTATAGTACTTCTATTTAAAGTTAAATGAATTAAAAAACGCATTGATGCGAACGTGCATCAATGCGTTTAATTGATAATTACTATGCGTTTTTATTTTTCTTAGTCTTAATCCACCATAATGCTTTTTTAGGATTTGATTCATAAAATTGTAAATCTTTTTTATTATCAACATTAGGATAAGATCCTTTAAGTGATTTACCGGCAGTACTTACATGTAGTACTGCAATCACAATAAAGCCGATAATACTAATTGCTGTTAAATAATACGCTGGTGCGTAAATATTACCAGTTGATTCAACTAACCATGAGTTCACTAAAGGTGTCGTACCTCCGAATAATGAAACGGAAACATTAAACGTTACCGCTAATGTTCGATATCTAATATGTGTATAGAACATTGTTGGTAATGAACCAGGCATTGTTGCTTCATATGTTGATAAGAAGAAACCTAAAATAAACACACCAAGAATAATGAATGGTAATGATTGCGTATTTAATAAACTAAACGCAACGATACTTAATAGTGTCAGACCACCAGTACCAATTAAGAATACCTTCTTCTCACCGATTTTATCTGCTAATTTACCGAAGAATAAAGCTAATGGAATCATAATTGCCATAACACAAGTAATTAATACACTTGTTGTTGTTTGGTCAATCTTAACAATTTGTCCTAAGTATGTCGGTAAGTAGGCAGTCACTGTATAGTTAGTTACATTGAAGAAGACAACTGCTACGAAACATACTAAGATATCTTTAAAGTAATAACGAATAATTGTAAAGAATCCTATATCGTCACGTTCTGGTGCCTGTACATCATTTTCATAAATTGGAGATTCTTCTAACTTACGACGTAAATAAAGTCCAAATAAACCAAGGAATAATCCTAGGATAAATGGAATTCTCCAACCCCAAGCTTCCATTTGTGCATCACTTAAGAAGAAGCTTAATAATGCAATCATAATAGAAGCAGCAATATAACCCGATAGTGTACCAATTTCAAGACCACTACCTAAACTATTACGTTTCTTATCTGGTGAAATTTCAGCAATATAAGTCATCGCACCTGCATATTCCCCACCAGTAGAGAAACCTTGTAACACTCTAGCAAGTAGCAAGAGCGCTGGTGCCCATAAGCCTATCGCATCGTAGTTTGGTAAAATACCAATCGTTAATGTTGATAAAGCCATTAAAATAATTGTCGTAGTTAATACAACTTTACGTCCATATTTGTCACCAATAATACCAAATACGATCCCGCCTATTGGTCGTAATAGGAACGCAATTGCTAATGCGGCAAACGTAAATATCTGTTGAATTTGTGGGTTCTGTACCGGTGAAAAGAAATTCGCACCGATATACGCTGTAGTGTACGCATAGACACCAAAGTCGAACCATTCCATGGCGTTACCAATACCTGTAGCAAACACTGTTTTCTTCGCTGTTTGCCCATCGACCATGTTAATTCTATCTTTTTTAAAATCCATGACCTGTAACACTCCTTTTGTTTATGTTACATAATTATACAGACCTAATGAATGTTGTCAAATTACTAAAAATTATATTAATTTCAAAAATACAATATTATTCATATTGCAGAATTTAACAATATTCTTATGTACACGCTTTCAAAATTTTAATAAAAGCAAAAAAAGTTATAATTAGAAAATAATATTTTTATCAATTTCTAATTATAACTAGTTTTACCCCACCTGATTTATTCGAAACAATAATTTTATTCTTTCCAACAACTTCAAATCCCACAAACTCATTGATACCAATGCTTTCAAGATATTTAATTTTATATTTATCCCAGTGTTGATCTAACATTGAAAATACCTTTTCAACGATGAACTGTCCTGGTACAATATCGCTATGAATTGGATTTTCATCATCAACAATTTTTAAATATTGATCTACCAACTCTTTATTAAAAACCATATATTCCCTCCCCAGAAATAAATATTTGTTCGATAATCATACAAGTTTTATTATTTTTATTAATTTCTAATTTAAAGATAAAACGGTTAAATTGTTTTATTTTATCGCAACTTTTATACGTTAAATATGCACAATATTGCATGTCACTTTCTAAATTTTCAAATTTCTCAACATTAGTACGGACTAGTCGTATCGGCTTCCCCTTGAAAACTTGGAACATTTTAAATTTAGGCCATAGTTTAGCACACATTAATGGTGGAACGATGCCATCATACGCCATACCGATTACATCACAATAACTATGCACATCATGCTCATGAAATTCAATTGTTATCATTTCACTGGTTCCACTTTTCAAAGAGAATTGCATTACCCATACCTCCTCCTATGCCCATCGTAGTAATTCCTAACTGCCACTTAGGCAAGTTTAATAGTCTAGCAACTAATGCCGCGCCACTTGCACCATATGGGTGTCCTGTAGCAATCGCACCACCCCATTGATTTACCTCCTCTATACATGCATGCAGCTCATTTATGGATGCAAGTACTTGTGAACTAAAGGCTTCGTTAAGTTCAATCGCTTGGATATCTTCAATATTTAATTGCTGTTTCTTTAATAATTGTGAAACTGCAGGTACTGGTCCAATTCCTAGTAACGTTGGATCCACACCTGTTGTAACAGCATCTTTAAACACCATGCCGTATTTCAAGCCTAATGCTATAGCCATTTCCTTATCCATAATTAAAGCTAGCCCAGCACCATCATTCTTCATGCAGCTATTTCCAACTGTTACTGTACCATTCGATATAAGCGGTCTTAATCGTTGCAAACGTGATTCAGTTAACGCTGGTTTCAAACTTTCATCTTTACACAACCACTTCCCCTTAACCTTTAAAGGTAGAATTTCACATTGTATATCACCATTATCAAAATGTGTTGTTGCCAATCGATGACTCCGTGCTGCAAATGCATCTTGATGCTGCCGAGAGATATTATAATGTTGCGCCACGTTCTCAGCTGCTTCAATCATGCCTGGATCTTGTCCTTCAGGTGCAAATGATGCGCGCTCATAAAATTGTGGCAACTGTGATTCATATACTGACTGAGGGCGTTTCATCTTCCAAGGCGCACGACTTGTACTTTCTACACCCCCTGCGATATACACGCGTCCAGCTCCACATTGCACCATTCGACACGCATAGATGATGCTTTCAAGTCCCGAACCACACTGTCGATCCACTGTAACACCAGGAATAGTATACTTTAAGCCAGACTCTAGTACTGCCTTTCTAGCAATATTGCCACCATTGCCTACCACATTGCCTAATACTACATCATCCACTTGATCTATAATTTCAGGAAAACTTGCCTTTATATTTTGAAAAAGTGGCACCAATAAGGCTTCAGGTTCTAAATGTTTCAACATGCCTCCATATTTACCAAATGGTGTCCGCTTAGCCCACACTATAACTGCTTCTCTCACGATTTAAATGCCCCCTTTAAATAAAGTGCTTGTACTTTACGCCGTGCTACCTTGCCGCTATTCGTAAAAGGCAGTTTACTGACTTTCACAATCTTAGATGGTATTTCATACCTTGATAACGTTTGTTGTAAATAATGTTTCAACGTTGCATATGTGAGTGCTCGATCTCCGAGATAGATTAATACAGCAATTTCACCAAACTGACGATGTGGTTCACCAATGACAACCGCTTCTTCAATTCCATCTAATAATTTCACTTGTTGCTCTATCACACTGGGGTATATATTTTTACCTCCAATAATAAGGCGATCGCTTTGACGACTCACTAAATAAAGATACTTATCTTTTACATAGGCGTAATCGCCTGTCTCTATCCAATTTTGAGGTTGCACCACCCCAGCATTAACATAGCCTGAATAAGTCATATTACTTTGAACCTTTAACAATCCAATATGCCGTTCATCTTGTTCTTCAAGTTGAATTGAAACATTCGGAAACACTTGTCCGACCGAATGCGTTGGCGCTGTTTGATTAAAATTATATGTAATAAAGCTTGCTTCCGATGTTCCAAAGAACTCAATGATGTTGGCGTGTTCATACTGTTGTGTCACTGCTTTAAACAATGGTTCTGATAATTTCGAACCACTACACAATATAGATGTAATACATGTTAATTTCGATTCGGTAGTTAATAATTGATGTAACATTGTTGGCACAAGAAATAACGCTATATTGGAATATTGTTGCCTTAATATTGGTATCAAGCGATGTGTGTTGAATTGTCTTTGTCCAATAAATGTTCTTCCCGAATAAAGCGCGTAGATGCAAGTGTACAATGATAATGAATGCGCGAGTGGACCAGGCGCAACTAAAATTTTTTCTTGGTTAAGTAATAAAGCTTCATTTTCTTTATATGATGCAACCCATGAAAGTTCATTTCGGTAATATGCCTTAGGTAGTCCTGTAGTCCCTGAGGTAAAGCCAATATGTAGTATATGTTCTACCTTCGCTTGTTCATTCATATATTGATTATATGTCCCATACGATACAGTCGGTTCAAAGTTGGCGATAGCTGTGGCGATATATTCAATGTGATACGTCTCTATGAGTTCATCAATTGTTGCTTGTGTCCACTTGGCATCTATAAAGCATGGCACACCGCCCATCATTAAAATAATAAAATAATTTGTCATATTCGTTATAGGTGAGTCACTCAGCAAGCCTACCCTACATCCACTTTGAAACATTGGCAACGTCACGGTATAGTAGCATATATTTTCGTATAACGCCTCATAACTTAATCTTTCATCATCAATTTGAAGCGCAATAGACTGCGGTTGTACTTAAGCATAATATTCAAGTCGCTTTAAAATTTCTAGCATCATATGACCTCTTTCGACCTTTAATGTTAACTTATTTTTATATTATGTTAACATTTATTCAAATTTAATTCTCTTATATTTAAATGAAAATTTGTATTGCGCTATAAATCACACTATAAAAAACCTTCCAAAATTACATAAGGAAGGTTAATAAAATTTAAAAGTTAATTTAATTAATTTTTAATGGTACTTCAAAGTAAAAATGATCATCTCGACCATTAATGATATCTAGCTTTCCACTATATTGCTCCAACATTTTTCTACAATGATTAAATTCTAATTCAGTAAGAAAGCGTGGTTGCCAGAACGTTTCTAGATTATTCCCATAAATCGGATATAGCTTTAGTTTCAATTGATTATTAGAACTTATAATTAATTGTGCTATAAAACTATATGGTGGTACATATCTTTGGTCATATTCCCCATTACTATTAAATACACCATTACCAATACTATACACTACAGTCGTATCATTTATATATTCAATTTTTTGCATCATATGTGCGCCGTGGCCAATAATTAGGTCTACCCCAGCCTGTTGCAACATTTTTGCATATTCTCGTTGTTTAGCATGAACACTCCCGAAATCGACACCCCAATGTGCGATAACAATCACTTTGGATCCACTATCTTTCATTTCACGAATTTTTTCATATAAGAAGGGATTTAAACATGCTACTCCAGGTTCATTACCTATTGCATAAAAATCATATTCACGATGCATTGGTCGTCTATACCAATATGCATTAAATATCGCATAATTTTGATTGTTAACTATAATATTAAATGGCTTCTCTGCTTCATTCTGATTTATAGCTGCACCAATTGTTGAAATTCCATTTAAATTAAAATGATTCACTGTACGTTCTAACCCTTCTACACCACAATCCATTAAATGATTATTGGCTAACGTAGCTAATTGTATATTTTCTTTTTTTAGTGTTTCAACTGTATGTACTTCAGAAGCATTTAAAACAAATGGCTTTCTTTGTTTCAGATAATCATTTTTATCGTCGGAAATTGCTGCTTCGAAATTACAAACATTAAAATCTCCTTTTTCTAAAATGTCACGAATACCATCAAAACTGTAATGTCGATTTTTCAATGTTAAGGCGTCATCAATACCTTTACGTCGACGTCTTTCTGTATAAAATTCTCCGAAATATGTGTCACCTATGATATTGATGGTATATGGTGTATTACGATTTTCACTAATTGTTACACTTTCTGAAGGTTGTAGTTCATTTTGAGTAACTTGCATAATGGAATTGTAAATCAATGCATCTCGGTGGAACGCATCTCGCGCCCCAATAACTACAGTTATATATTCTTCACCATCGATTTTTGATAATATTGCTCCTATTGAATGTTCTTGTCCATAAAAAATCCCATGAGAAGCAATTCCATAACTAAATAAATTTGATTCTGATTTATAAAGTTTATTTTTAAATACATAATTATTTCTTGATAAAATATCTTTAATGAATGGATATTTATTAAAGAGTAATTTACTTGCTAAATATAAATCCTCTAGCGTTAAATGCTGACGTTTACCTTTAATACGTCTACCAGTAATATTAAGCGCACTTTCTGAATGAGCACCAATCATTTGTGCAGACTTTTTAATTACTTCTAAACTTTCTTTATTCGAACCTTTAACAGTATTTGCCAACATCAAAATTGCATTAGGAGAAGATGTAACAATTGCAGCAGACAATAAATCATTTAAAGTAATTTCATCATTTTGCTTCAAGGGAATCGCTCTAGAATTGACACTTTCTCTAATTGCTTGTCTATCGGGCTTATAAGTTTGATGCAACTCTAGTTGATTGGCAAAGATTAAATCCAAGATATGATTAATTAACAATATTCCGCCAATTCCTTGATTTTGAACTACATCTTGTTTACCGATACTTGCAACTTTTATTCCTGACTTAACATTATATGTAGCAACACCATAACCATTACTAGGTATTGTATCTGTTAACTTAAACTGTACTCCTTTTGTTGTATATGAAATAATTTTACTCTTAACATTCTTAAAATCACTATTTCTAACAGAACCTTTAATTAAAACTAAGTCATCATTCTGAATGATATTAGCAACTTCAATTGCTAATTGATCTGCATTTTCATAATAACCTCCAATAATTTCTTTAGGTAATTTTTTCATAGCATATTTCATTTCTTTACCATGACCAAATACAATGTCAATATTTGCTTTAATGAGTTCATCGGCTATAAGTTCATGCTGTCTTTTGGCTTCTTGTGGATCCAATCCTATAATTCGTCCTAATACCGCTATCGTTTTACCTTTGTAAAATTTAGACTTTTTTTTCAATACTCGAATACCTTCAAGCATAGAGATTCCCATAGCATTCCAAGCATCGTTAATTAATGTAAAATTATCGCCACTCTTTGTGGTATATTCCTCAAAATTCTGTACCCCCATATTTGGCTTATATTGTTCTAAACGAGAAAGTACACTTTGACAAGATATTCCTAACAGTTTAATGATTGTTAATGCACCTACAATGTTTTGAATCATTGCTTCTCCTGACAATTGTGTATCGAATGATATGTTTTCTCCTATAATATAAGCATCTACGTGTGAATGGAATTTAAATTCTTCATATCTTATTACATAAGCATCTGAATCCTTATTAAAACCATAAGTAATAATATTTTTATTGTATTGTTTTACTGTTTGAACAACAGTTTCATACTCATTCATATCTCGATTAACCACTACATTCCCTAAATGGTTCATTCCTTCAGCAATTTTTGATTTTAATACTGCTATTTCATGAGCATTTTTCTCCTGTCCACCATCAATCGATGTAATCATTGCAATATCTGGAACGAATGTCTTAGCAATACCACCATTTCTCATCCATAAACTTGACACTGCAACTTCTAATACTAAATAGTCTGGTTGATTTATAGCATTTGCAATAGTTAGAGGAACTCCAGTTCTAGTGTTATGATTACCTCTTGTCGCATTAACAGAATTATTTTCACTCAATAACTCTTTTAATAAAGATTTACAAGTAGATTTACCTGCTGTTCCAGTAATTTCAATCGTTTTCCCCTTAAATACTTCGTAAGAAAATTGCCCTAACTTACGTATCGCACTATATGTATCATTCATGATGAATTGCGGAATATTCTCATTTAAATCTTCAATAGGATGGCGTGCAATAACACCACTCATATACGTCTCATATTCTTTCAAATTTTGATGTGTATCATTCCAACCTGCATAAATTCCAGTATTTCCAGAACCTCTGTGCCAAGTCTCTGAATCTATCGCTATAAATAGTGTTTTATAGCCATCATGACTATAATTCTTTATTTGTTGTTTATTAATATCAATATTATCTACATACCATCCATCTTGGGGTTTTCGATACCAATATCCTTCTAATAACTGTTCAATCAACTTTTTATTATATACCATATCCCTCATCCTATCGCCTTTAATAATGATTCATTATCTATTGTTAAAAATCACATTAAATTCATTTCATTCTTCAGTTAATTAAAACTAATTTTTATAAGTATTTTACATAGTTGATATTAAAATTAATATTTAAATATATACATAATATACTATTTATTATATATACTTGTTACATGCATTTGTAGCTAAATTTCTAAACTCTTTTTAATATTCCTATTTATATAAAAATAGGACTGAGACATTTTTTAATATCCCAGTCCTCAAATATTTATTTATTCTAAATTAGCATGATTATTTTGCATTTCTTCTTCATTAATATTAAAGGTTTCCATCAATCCTAATACAACACTATCTAAGAATAATAATGAGGATTGTTCAAATAAACTGCCTAGCGGTTGTTCAGAACCTTCAACATCATATTTTGTACCTGCAGGTAATTCAATAACTGTTTCCGCTAATTCGCCAATCGGAGAATCAGGGTTTGTTGTTAATAATACAACTTTAGCACCTACTGATTGTGCCTTTTCAGCTAATAAACGTAAATGCTCAGTTGAACCTGACCCAGACAAAATCACAAACAAGTCATGTTCTCTAATAGATGGCGTTGTTGATTCACCTACGACAAATGCGTCTTTACCTAATTGGTTCAATCGCATTGCGAAACTATTCGCCATAAAACCTGAACGCCCTTTACCGGCAGTGAATATTCTTTGCGCACCATTCACATCATTGGCAAAGCGATCATACTGTTCATCTTGTACGTGTGATAATGTACGATCTAATTCTTCAAGAATTAATTTATAATTTGTAAATTGAGACATGCTTATTTACCTTCAATCGCTTCACGACATTGTTTTGCTGCTTCAACAGGGTCATCTGCATTAGCGATACCGCCACCAACAATAACTAAATCAGGGTTTTCAGCTACGATGTCTTTAATTGTTTCTGGTTTAATACCGCCAGCTACTGCAACTTTAGAATTCTTAATTACAGATTTAACAGTGCGTAAGCTATCTAATGGAGATTGACCTTCAGCTTGTAAGTCATAACCCGTGTGTACTGCAATATAGTCAGCACCCATTTCATCTAATTCTTTCGCACGTTTTTCTAAATCTTGAACTGCAATCATATCAACTAATAATTGTTTGTCATGTTTATGTGCTTCTTCAACTGCTGCTTTGATTGAAGCGTCTTCAGCTACACCTAAGATGGTAACTACATCTGCACCAAATTTAATAGCTTGGCTTACTTCGTAGTCTGCTGCATCCATAATTTTAAGGTCTGCTAACACTTTAGCATTATTAATATTTTCATTTAAATGTTGAACTGCCGGTAAACCTTCATTGATAACAATTGGTGTACCAATTTCTACGATATCTACATATTCCTCAACTTTTTTAGCTAACTCTGCTGCTTCCTCTTTATTTAATAAATCGATTGCTAATTGTAATTCCAATGCAAACATCCTTTCGTTACTAAAGTCATATATCTTCAGTTCTTAGTTTTGTCTTTCACATTTATTAGTCTACCCGTCTTCTATCTTTTTAAACGATATAACTTCATCAAACCTTTATCTTATTTTTTATAAAAGCCCTTACAGTAATTCAACTATTTAAGGGTATAATTACCATTTTTTCTAAATAAATTGAGCAGAGATGTACAATTAGTCACATCTTTTTAGTAAAATAAATAGATAAACATATTGTATGGTTGCAAGGAGTGAAAGTGTTGGAACCCATTAACGCTGAAGAAGTACAACAATTATTAACATCATTCGAAAATAAACCTGTATACCTACACGTTGAAACGACTAATGGTGCGTATGCGAACCATTTCGATCAACGTGTCTTTAATGCGGGAACGTTTTTAAGGAATATACAAGTCACGTATGAACATGCACAACTTAAAGGTGGAGAGAAAGACCCTTATAGAGTTGGTCTAAAACTCCGCGATGGTGGTTGGGTTTACGTTCAAGGGCTAACGCATTATGAAATCAATGACAACAATGAATTTTTAATCGCAGGATTTAACTACGAAGGACAATTGGCTGCCACAATCGAAATCAGTGAAAAGCCATTTACAGTATAGAGGAGGTTTATTCATGAAAGATGAAAGACACGTGTTAATGATATTTCCACACCCTGATGATGAGACCTTCTCATCAGCTGGAACGATTGCCAGTTATATCGATAAGGGCATACCTGTCACTTACGCATGCCTAACATTAGGACAAATGGGACGTAATTTAGGTAATCCTCCTTTTGCAACTAGAGAATCACTACCTGATATTCGCGAGCGTGAATTAGAAGAAGCCATGAAAATCATTGGTATCACTGATTTACGTAAAATGGGGTTACGTGATAAAACAGTTGAATTTGAGCCTCATGAGCAAATGGATGACATGGTACAAAATTTGATTGAAGAAACCAATCCATCAGTGATTATTTCTTTCTATCCTAAATTTGCCGTACATCCCGATCATGAAGCAACAGCCGAGGCTGTAGTAAGAACCGTAGGACGTATGCCTAAGGATGAACGACCACGATTACAACTTGTAGCGTTTAGTAATGATGCACCAGACATACTAGGCGAACCAGATATATTAAATGACATTCGTGCATATCGAGATTTAAAATTGAAAGCTTTCGAAGCACATGCATCTCAAACTGGTCCATTTTTAAAACAATTAGCGAGTCCAGAAGTCGGTGGCGAAACGCAAAGTTTCTTAGACGTCGAACCATATTGGACATATCACTTTGAATCTTAAGGGGAGGTAAACAATGACTGAATTTGATTTATCTACACGTGAGGGTCGTTGGAAACACTTTGGCTCAGTTGACCCAATCGAAGGTACTAAACCAACAACTAAAAATGAAATGACTGACTTACAAAGCACACATAAAAATTTCTTATTTGAAATTGAAGAAGTCGGTATTAAAAACTTAATTTATCCTGTGAACATCGATCGCTTCCAAACAGCGGGGCGCTTTAGCTTCTCAACGAGCTTAAATAAAGATGAAAAAGGCATTAACATGAGCCGTATTCTTGAAAGTGTCGAAAAACATTATAACAATGGTTTAGAGTTGAATTTCGATACACTTTATCAGGTATTACGTACATTACAGACGAATATGAAACAGAATTCAGCAGGTGTTGATGTTTCGGGTAAATGGTTCTTTGACCGCTTCAGTCCAGTAACGAACATTAAAGCAGTAGGCAATGCCGATGTCACTTACGGATTAGCCATCGAACAAGACCAAATTACACGTAAAGAAATTACAATTGAAGCAACTGTAACAACACTATGCCCATGTTCTAAAGAAATCAGTGAATATTCAGCCCATAACCAACGTGGCGTAGTTACAGTTAAAGTTTATTTAGATAAAAATAATCAAGTGCTAGACGATTATAAAGAGCGAATTTTAGATGCTATGGAAGCAAATGCAAGTTCAATATTATACCCTATCTTAAAACGTCCGGATGAGAAGCGTGTGACAGAACGTGCTTATGAAAATCCACGTTTCGTCGAAGATTTAATTCGTCTAATTGCTGCTGACTTAGTAGAATTTGATTGGATAGAGGGCTTTGATATTGAATGTCGTAATGAAGAATCTATCCACCAACATGATGCATTCGCGAAATTAAAATATAGAAAATAATTGACGTATATAAACAAACATGGCAGTTGCCACACGTTCGAGTGTGATAACTGCCATGTTTTATGTTTATATATTATTGCTTAGCCATTTTCTTTTCACCTGGTTTAACAAAGCACATAGCTACAACACTGATTAGTGATGCTATAACCGCTGACACAAACATAGAAGTGTAACCATAACTTGCGACGAGGTACCCTGTTAATGTCGGTGCGATAACAGTCGCTGAGTTAACAAAGAAGTGTGTTATACCACCATAAGTACCTGTCTTATTCGGTGCAGTATCGATAATTACAGACCAGTACACACCATTAGGTAAGAAAATGAAGGCATTTCCTATCATCATTAGAAGCATAATTGCGACGATACTATGTGTAAATGGAATGATTAAGAAACAAATTGCTGCACAAATCATGCCAGCGATCGCAAAATATGAACGTGCGATACGTAAATTCCCCGTTTTATGACGTAACCAGTCAGATATATGACCGCCAAAATAAATCGTGAAACATGCTCCAATCCACGGCACCATACCTAAATACCAAAGTGAATGAATTTCAAAATGATACTCATCTTGTAGATACTTTGGTGTCCAAGTTAAAATTAAAAAGTTAACATATTGGAAACCAAAATACCCAAACATATTACCAACCAATGTCGGACTTTTAAAGAAATGGTACCACTTTTCATCCTTAGTATCTTCCGTTTCAACTGTCTTTTCTACATTTAAACTATCTTCCGTTGAACGAATTTCTTTCAATTCTGCTTCGGAAACACGCTTATTATCTTCGGGATAATCAGTAAATACAAATGCCCAAATGACTACCCATACTAAGCCTAATGCACCTAAAATCATGAATAATAATCTCCAGCTCGCAATCGTCAAGAAACCAGAAACAATCGGAGCAGTAATTAATGCACCAAGCGGCACGCCTATAAGTCCAAGTGCTGATAATAATCCACGTTCTTTAGGCGCAGCCCAGTTCGCATTTGTCTTACTAATAATTGAGAATACCGGGCCCTCTGCAACACCAAATAGTACTCTAAGCAATCCAAATCCTACTAACGCTGAACCTCCGAAAATTGCCATACCTAATTCTCCAGCATATGCCATTCCCATTTCAGCTATAGACCATGCCGTACCAGCGATAATCCAAACAAACTTTGGCCCCTTCTTATCAGCTGTTAATCCACCAATCAGTGATCCAAGCATATAGCCATAACCAAAGTAGCCTAGAATTTTACCCCAAGCGATAGTATCAAAGCCATATTCACTGATAATATCCTTTTGTGCGTATGAAATCGCGCCCCTGTCAATGTAATTAATCATTGTCATAATAATGATCATCGTAATAATAAAGTATCTGTATTTCTTCATTTCAGCCCCCACCCTTTGTAAGAAAAATTACTTTACTACGATATTTTACCATATTTTTTGTAAGCGTTATCACAAGGGTTTGAATAAATGAAAATTAAGTATTTCTTGTTTATTGGCAATATTATCTTTGGTTATAATTAAAGCAATTTCTTTATTTGGAGAAAAATACGCAGTCTTTTTGTTTTTTACAAATTTATAGATTGTCTCAAAATCATCTATTTCATTTGTTTCGCTATTATGAGTATCCTTTAACTCTCCACCTATAATATGATAAATATTTCCAATTGTTAGCATAATCACTACCTACCCTTTGAATGCCTTTTGGTACTGTACATACCCTGATAGATAATGCTCAATATCATCAATACGGACACGATAACCATGGTGTTTAATAAAGAAACTTCCTAAAATTCTAGATGGATTTTTAAAGTACATTGCAGTTTCAGGGTAAAAGAATCCAACTCTTTGATAATCTGCTCTAATATCAATAACTTCTTTTAAATATTCCTCATCTATCAAATGATTTACTAATTCCCCAAAACCAGTTTCTTTGGCTTTTTGAACTAATCTATAAGTAGCCATTAACATTTCCAAGAATGTTGGGAAAGTAGTTTCACGATTTTTAATATAATCTAGATACGTATTCACATTGTTTATACCAAATTCAAAATATTTTTCTTGAGGATTAATTTGAATTAATTCATTTGTACAATAACCTAACCAATGATCATGATATTGCCAATATTTCTTCTCAATGAAACGATCCATTAAATTTTCTACAGTTTTCAACCATACTTTATTATTATCTCTTTGATATAGTCTCAACAAAGCAAGCGCAGCTTCTCCATCATAATAAATAATTCTGAATTTCTCTTTTACGCTTAAATCAGGATAATTCAATAAGTGCGTCGTTTCATAGGTATCTTCATCAATCATTGAAAGAATACCGTTCGCCACTTTTTGAGCAGCTTCAAGATATTTAGGATTATTCTCATATTTTAAATATTCACATATAGCGAATATAAATGAAGCATTTTGTCCTAATTTAATTTCATTAGCATCTTCCGTATCATCATAGATATATGCTTTATCTTCAACTTCAAGTAATTGATTTGAAATAACATAATCAATTGCCTTTTCAACAGGTTGTAAACTTTTGCCTAAATAGGCTAATCCTTCTATTAACGCATATGTAGAAGATGAATGTCTTAAAATATTATAAAATCCAATTTCATTATCAAAATGTGGGAAATATCCATAAATATACTTACCATTATCTAACAACATATTCTGTAAAAAATTAGTGCTACTTTCAATTAATTGATCAATTTCATTCTCTAAATGATCTACTTTTCTTAAACCTTTTCTATAACCATTGCTGTATAGTTCATATACTTTCTCATTACCTATGAAGAAACCTTGTGTATAAAATTTAACAACTTCTTTTTCATTATAAAATTCACTAGAAAATGCCTTTTTGTTAGTCGTATATTTACGTAAATAATTATTAATATTTTTTTCAGAAAGAAATAATTCTTTAGTAGAATTATCTGGTCGAACAAAAGCATTTGCATTAATTTCTTCAGGTAACACTGCTAGATTCCATTGACTATCAAACGCTATACCAAAATCCACATAATTACGTCTTGTATTAATCAATTCTTTTTTTAATTCTTTAAATAGAACTTTTTCTGTTGACGTAACAATATCTAATTTAATCCACTCTGGAAACTGACCTGTCTTCTTTTTAAATTTAAGTGCTAATTTCGAAATATCTTGCTTAAGATAATTAGTTTTTTTGATTAATTTAACTTGGGCTTTGATGTTAGGTTTACCCAAACTTATAAAAACATAATTATTAATTTCGCTTTTATTATTTACTTCGGTTAATAAATTTTCTAATTTATATTCAAAATCCATAGTTTCCTCCTTATTTATAAATATTTATCCTATTTCCATTAATTTATATCATAGTATTTAAAATAAAACCAGGCCATAGAAGGCCTGGTTTTAAATTTCATTGTGTAAATATGAAGTCTACCTATTATTTTTCTTCATTATTTTTGTTTTTACGACGTCTGCCCACTAAGAATAATCCACCAAGTGCAGCGAATAATGAACCAAATAATGTGCCATTAGTTTGATTTTCATTACCAGTATCAGGCAATTCTTTGCTATTTGATTTATCTGCTTTGCCATGATTATCTTTATCTGCGTCTGCGTCACTATCTGCATCTGCGTCACTATCTGCATCGGCATCGCTATCTGCGTCTGCGTCACTATCTGCATCGGCATCACTGTCTGCATCGGCATCGCTGTCTGCGTCTGCATCGCTATCTGCGTCGGCATCACTGTCAGCGTCGGCATCACTATCTGCGTCGGCATCGCTATCTGCATCTGCGTCACTGTCTGCATCGGCATCGCTATCTGCGTCGGCATCACTGTCAGCGTCTGCGTCACTATCTGCATCTGCGTCACTATCTGCGTCGGCATCACTATCTGCATCTGCGTCACTATCTGCGTCGGCATCACTATCTGCATCGGCATCACTGTCTGCATCGGCATCGCTATCTGCGTCGGCATCACTGTCTGCATCGGCATCACTATCTGCATCTGCGTCACTGTCTGCGTCGGCATCGCTGTCTGCATCTGCGTCACTATCTGCATCGGCATCGCTATCTGCATCCGCGTCACTGTCTGCGTCTGCATCGCTATCTGCGTCTGCGTCACTATCTGCATCCGCATCGGCATCAGCATCCGCATCTGCGTCGGCATCCGCGTCGGCGTCGGCATCGGCGTCGGCATCCGTATCACAGTCCGCATCCGCATCACTGTCCGCATCCGCGTCAGCATCGGCATCTGCATCTGCATCCGCGTCGGCATCCGCGTCAGCATCTGCGTCGGCATCTGCATCAGCATCCGCATCAGCATCAGCATCCGCGTCGGCATCACTGTCCGCGTCAGCATCGGCATCACTGTCCGCATCCGCGTCAGCATCGGCATCACTGTCCGCATCCGCGTCGGCATCCGCATCGGCGTCCGCGTCGGCATCCGCGTCGGCGTCACTATCTGCGTCGGCGTCGGCATCCGCGTCGGCATCTGCATCACTGTCCGCATCCGCGTCGGCATCCGCATCGCTATCATCATCGAAGTATCCATTATCAATACTGAAGTCATCATGATCAGTAATTGTTACACGTACTTCTTCACCATCAGCATCTTTTTCATCATCACTACCTGAGTTTGTAGTTGTTTGAGTTAATCCTTCAGGCTTTTCAAAATGTACAATATAGTCTCCACTATCTAAATCATCAAAGCGATACTTACCATTTTCATCTGTTGTTGTTGTTTTTAATACGTTACCATTACCATCTTTTAATGTAACTGTTACGCCTGGAATACCTTTTTCATCAGAATCTTGAACACCATCTTTGTTAGTGTCTTTCCATACATAGTCACCTAAACTATATTTTGGAGTTTTATAGAAGCCACTATCTAATGTCCAGTTATCAGCACCATTAATTGTTCCTTTAGCAATTAAACCATCAGAATCTGTTGCATCATTATTACCCGTATCAACCTTAGTTGGTGTATAACCTTTAGGAGTTGTGAATTCAACAGTATAATCGCCATTTTGTAAATTATTAAATTAATATTTACCATTAGCATCAGTTGTTGTACGATCTAATTCGTTTCCATTACTATCTTTTAAAGTAACATAAACTCCCTGAATACCTTTTTCACTTGAATCTTGAATGCCATCTTTATTTGTATCTTCCCAGACATAGTCACCTAATGAATATCTCTTTAAATCTCCCTCTGCAGTTGATGAACCTTGAGCAAGTGAATATGAATTTCTATGAGTATAATTTTGTACATCGGTTTGTAATGTATAATCAATTCTGCCATTAGTAGCAGATGATTCACTATCTGGATTAGCAACTTGTTGGATGATATATTGTTTATTGCTAGCTGTCGTTCCATCTAATAAAGTTAAAGTTGCTGTCGTATTATTATTACTATAAGTCACCTTAAAATTATTTGTAACATCTTTAAGACCTGAAGTTACTGGAGTGAAACTATCAGCAAACTGATTTTGATTTGTCACTTCATAGATTTTAAAATTATTTGCATTAGGATCGAATTTATAGCCTGTTAATTGACTTACTAACACTTCTTTTTTGAAATTATTCTTAGGTTGATTGACATATACAGTCATATGTCGTGCTAATGTATCAGGATCAATATAATTTGTACCTGCAACTAGTGTATTTCCTTTTTTATTACCATAATCTACAGTAATATTTTCTGAATATTTATCATTACCTAGTGTAACATCCATCGGATACGTAGCTTTATCAGTATTAGCATTTTCGCGTTTAGAAAATGTAACTTGTTCGAAACTTCCTTTGATATTATCATACTGATCTACATAGTTTGTAAATGTATAAGTAGTAGAATTTGTAGCACTATTATATATACCTTTCGCAATTAAATTGCCATTAGCATTGTACAATTTCTGTTCTGTAGAAGGTAAACGTACTGAACCGGGACGGTAATAATTTCCATATTGGAAAGTAAATGTATCTCCTTCATGCACATCATCATCAACTGTATAATCCGCTTTCAACTTTAATACAGCCCCTGAAGTCGCCCAAAACTCCTCTTGTCCAGTATTTTTATTAATATTTGGTGGATCAATCTCTATATCAATATTTGAAAAATGAACCTTGTCATTAACATTTTGGCCAGTTGAAACTGCCGCTAATTTTCTAAGTTTTGATAAAGGACTTGCAGTATTAGAAGTTGTTCTTACATTAGTTGCTAGTGGCTCAGTTGCTGATAATGCCTGAATACCATAATCATTCTTATTTGTGTCATTAGCTAACGCTGCTTTCAAAATTTCATTATTTAACTCATCTTCTGATAAGCCTTTTAAATCACTATTATTTGCAACCATTTTTTCAATATTAGCTGCATTTTTTTCATCTACATTTAATTCATCTAAAGTTTGTTTAGTATAACTAACTTTGTCATTAACTGAACTATTTGCATCAATATTTACTGATCGGTTTTGCTTTTCTAGGTCTTTATAATTTTCTTCTTTTGTTGCTTCTTCTGTGTTAGCTTCTTCTGTGTCAGCTTCTTTTGTTGTTACTTCTTCTGTGTCAGCTTCTTTTGTTGCTACTTCTTTTGTTGTTGCTTCTTCTGTACTTGCTTCTTTTGTTGCTACTTCTTCTGTACTTGCTTCTCTTGTTGCTGCTTCTTCTGT
>NZ_JAESLA010000025.1:50083-54760 GCF_017892405.1 Staphylococcus sp. GDY8P85P
TTGCTGCTTCTTCTGTACTTGTTTCTTCCGTACTAACTTCTTTTGTTAAGTCTGAATTACGATCATTATTATTTACATTGTTTTGTAAATTTAATTTTCCACCATTTTCAGTAGTACTATCAGTGTTTTCTGCTGCTTTAGCTTCTTCGCCTGCCCCAAATAATAATGATGCTCCTATAAGAATTGAAGCTGTGCCTACGGTGAATTTTCTAATGGAGTATTTGTTTAGACGATTAGGTAAGAAGTCTACCTTTTTCTTAATTGGCCCTTGTCTTCTTTTGTCCATATTTTCCTCCTAAATTTTATTATCATTAATATATTCAACTTCCATATAAATATTAATGAAAGTTCACTTAAATCATATTTCATAATTAAATTTATTACAATACTTTAATTAAAATTACTTTTAATTTTAGTAATAGATAAAAAATTATTCCATTATAACAAAATTCATTAAATACAAAAAATATTTCGTAAAATATTTAAAAAAAATAACCATAGTATTCCCTTAAGGAAATACTATGGTTACATGCATAATCAGTAAATTTTTACATATTTATTATTTACTTTTCAACATTATTATTTTTGTTTTTACGACGTCTGCCAACTAAGAATAATCCTCCAAGTGCAGCGAATAATGAACCAAATAATGTGCCATTAGTTTGATCATTATTACCTGTATCAGGTAATGCTTTACTATCAGATTTATCTGCTTTGCCATGATTATCTTTATCTGCGTCGGCATCACTGTCTGCATCTGCGTCACTATCTGCATCGGCATCACTATCTGCGTCGGCATCACTGTCAGCGTCTGCGTCGCTGTCTGCATCGGCATCGCTATCTGCGTCTGCGTCACTGTCTGCATCGGCATCACTATCTGCGTCTGCATCACTATCTGCGTCTGCGTCGCTGTCTGCATCGGCATCGCTATCTGCATCTGCGTCACTATCTGCGTCTGCGTCACTGTCTGCGTCTGCGTCACTATCTGCGTCTGCATCACTGTCTGCATCGGCATCACTATCTGCGTCTGCGTCACTATCTGCGTCTGCGTCACTATCTGCGTCTGCGTCACTATCTGCGTCTGCGTCACTGTCTGCATCGGCATCACTGTCTGCGTCGCTATCTGCATCTGCGTCACTATCTGCGTCTGCGTCACTGTCTGCGTCTGCATCACTATCTGCGTCTGCATCGCTGTCTGCATCTGCGTCACTATCTGCGTCGGCATCACTGTCTGCGTCGGCATCGCTATCTGCGTCGGCATCACTATCTGCATCGGCATCACTATCTGCATCGGCATCGCTATCTGCGTCTGCATCACTGTCTGCATCGGCATCACTATCTGCGTCTGCGTCACTGTCTGCGTCGGCATCGCTATCTGCGTCTGCATCACTGTCTGCGTCTGCATCACTATCTGCGTCTGCATCGCTGTCTGCATCTGCGTCACTATCAATTGGTTCTTCGTCAATGACAACTTCTACTGTGATATGATCTTGTGAACCATCTGGATAAGTTACTGTTACTGGAACATAATATGTGCCAGGATTTTCACCATTTGGTAAACTTTCTGGATCATCCACTGTAACTACTGGCTGTTCTCCTGTCGTTGGATAGTTAGGAACAGTTACCGCTCCAGTTACATCACCCTCAGTTGTTGGTACTCCATATGGCTTACGAACAACATCACTTGTTGGTTCATATTTAGTAGCAGTAGCTGCTGGTTTTTTACCAGTTGTTACAGGTACATCAATATGATCTACTGTGCCATCTGGATATGTCACTGTTACTGGAACATTTACTGTTCCTGGTGTAGTTCCATTTGGTAAATTATCAGGATTATTAACTGTGATTACCGGTTGTTCCCCTGTTGTTGGATAATTAGGAACTGTTACTGAACCAATTACATCATCTGATGTTGTTGGTGTTCCATAATCATGTTTCACTCCAGTTGTTACTGGTTCATAAGTGACATTGTTATTAGCAGGTTTTTCTCCTGTTGTCACAGGTACATCAATATGATCTACACTTCCATCTGGATATGTCACTGTTACTGGGACATTTACTGTTCCTGGTGTAGTTCCATTTGGTAAATTACCTGGGTTATTAACTGTGATTACTGGTTGTTCCCCTGTTGTTGGATATCCAGGAATTGTTACTGAACCAATTACATCGTCTGATGTTGTTGGTGTTCCATAATCGTGATTTACACCATTACTTGTTGGTTCATAAATCACTTTATCTTGTGTTGGTTTTTCTCCTGTCGTAACAGGTACTGTGATATGATCCACACTTCCATCTGGATAAGTTATTGTTACTGGGACATTTACTGTTCCTGGTGTAGTTCCATTTGGTAAGCTATTTGGATTATCAACTGTTACAACTGGTTGTTCTCCTGTTGTTGGGTATCCAGGAATTGTTACTGAACCAATCACTTCATCTGATGTTGTTGGTGTTCCATAATCATGATTTACACCTTCACTTACTGGTTCGTAAATTACTTCGTCAGGTGTTTCATCGTCTTTAGTAACAACAGTTACTGTCACATGATCTTGTGTGCCATCTGGATATGTCACTGTTACTGGGACATTCACTGTTCCTGGCGTATTACCGTCTGGTAATGTACTTGGATCATCAACTGTGATTGTTGGTGTTCCTTTTTCTGATGGATAATCTGGAATTGTTACTGCTCCTGTTACATCATCCTCAGTTGTTGGTGTTCCGTGATCTTTTGTGACTTCGTCTGTTGTTGGTTCATACACTTCATTATCTGGTTGTTGGTCTGTAATAGAGAATGAATCAATAGCTAATGCTGTAGTTAATGATTCTGTAGAAACACCTTGTTTGAATACTGCAGATGAGAATACGTCTGATACTTTTGCATCTTCTGGTACTGTTAAAGGTACTGAACCTACTGTTCCATCTTCTGCAGAAGTTACAGTAACTGGATCTCCGAATTTTTCGCCATTTTTGAACCATTGCACTTGATATTCACGATTTGGTAATAAGCCACCTGTTCTAGATTCTGCAGTATCACCTGGTCTAGCTAATTCATCTGTTGAGTTATAATTCGTGATGTCGTGCATTGGTTGTGGTGCTAAAAGTGCAAAATCCACACCTGATGTGTTATATGAGCTTTGAGCATTTGGTCCAATTGGTAACAAATCGTCACTTAATCCTTCAAACATGTTGGTTTGGAAATTATTACTCCAAATAGCATAGTCGTCAACTAGTGGCGTAACATATACGTAATCAGAATTGATATGTCTGTGTTTTTGTCCAATTGTTCCATTCCAAGCCATTAAGTTATTATGTGAAACATCTTTATCAGCTACAACTTTACCATATTCTTCATCTGAGATAGTTTTAGAAATGCTTGCACCTGAATTTTGTTTATAAGCACTAATACCATAAATACCTTTGAACGGAATGTAATAATCACCTTTAGAATCTACATTTGCTACAACAGTTTCAGCAATGTGTGAGCCCACACCATTTTTAGCTTCATAATCAGCGATAATCTGTGCTTGTGCAGCTTTGAAATCATCTAATGTATAACCACTGTGCTCATTTTTCCAAGTATCAAATAATCTAGTTACTTCGTCATTTACATATGATGCAGCGACTTTTGTATTAGTGGCATTAACATCCCAAGAGTCTTTACCCCAACGTCTTGCATCAGAGCCATTAGGATCCCCGTTTTCATACCATACGTTACCGCGAATTGTACCGTAAGCACCTGTATTTTCAAATTGGCCATTTGAAGTACCAGATGTTGTACGTTCATTTTCTGGTTTTAGTAACCAATCAACATTGTTATGTTTTTCTTGAAGTACAACGTGTGAGTTAACAATTCTATTAATCCCTGCTGTAAAGTCCCAAGATTCATTTTTTCTAGTTAAACGATCATGATAACCATACATTTGGTCACCGTGTTTAACAACATCGTATTTAGATGGATCTGGATTTTTAACCCAAGTTCTTATAGCAAATTTAGAGTCTCCTGCTAATTTAAATTCATAAGAATTGCCATTCTCATCTGTAACTGGTTTAGATAAGTCAAATGCAAATGAACCGTCTGGGTTTGTAGTAGTGTAATATACTGGGGATACAACACCTTTTCCGTTTACCCATTGTAAGTAGACATTAACTCCTGACAATGGTAATGCATCTTTTTGAGAATAATTTGAATGATTACCATTTCTATAAACCCATGCTTTACCACTATAAGTTTGTTTTTTAGTAGCATCACCTGGTGAGTATATAGCACTATTTTCTGCTGATTCTTGTAAATCTGACGTATTAGCACGATCCATTACCATTGCTCTATTACGTAACAAGTTTCTAACAGGTGTGTTAGAAGTTGTCTTCGTTTTAGAAGATGTGTTTGTTGTATTAGCAACTACTGGAGTTGAATATTGATCATTAGTTGCCGATTTTTCTTTAATTAAAGCAGCTAAAATTTCATTTTCATCAGCTTTATTAACACCTTGTTTATTTAAAACTGATAAAATTTCGTCTTCAGACACTCCTGTTTCATTTGCTACATTTTTAACTTCATTTACAGTTTCTTTTTCTGAAATTGGTTGATTTGTTGTAGTTTCTTTAGTAGCTTCTTCTGTTGAAGGGTGTTCTGTTGTGCTTTCTGTACTTGCCTTCTCTTCTGTTGAAGGTTGTTCTGTT
>NZ_JAESLA010000026.1:0-52030 GCF_017892405.1 Staphylococcus sp. GDY8P85P
TTGCCTCAACAACAAAAAAGAGATTAAACAATCTAAGGTTGCTTAATCTCAATATTAGGACTCATCAGTCCGATTTGACGAAGAGCCGTTTTAAATTATTAATCATATAAAAAAGGGTGAGGCAGTGGATTCAAAATGAATGCTGTCTCACCCTTATATTAATTGTATTGTGACAAATTGATAGTGTCACAACTGTTCGCTTTATTTGAAAGATTTATAAGTTAAATAATCGTGCAAAGAAACCTTTCTTATCATCGTTAGGTCTACCAAGAGGAGATGACTGAGATTGTGTCGTAATATCCTCTTTTAATGTATCGATAGATTGTTGATTTTTATCATTAATTTCTTTAACTAAATCATTTTTAGTGTATTCAGATTGCTCTTTTTGAGCTGTTTGAATGGCTTCTTGAGCATTTTGAATAGCTAATAATGATTGATTATTAACATCTAATTTTTCAGTGATTTGATTTTGAAGTTCTTTTAATTCTGTTTGTTGTTGATGAACTTGACTGATCATTTGACCAAGCATTTGACGTTCTTCGCGCATTTTTTGAATTTCTGTACGTAATTCTTCTACTAATTGCGTAGCGCCTTGATCCGCAGGTAATTGTTCATTGTCTTCTTTAACAATGACTTGTAAAAAGTCTTTTTCCTTTTCAAGCTCTTCAAAAGCTAAATCATAACTATTTGTTTGTTTTACTTTTTCAGCGATATCTTGGAAAAGTTCAATATCTTCTTCTTTAAAATCAGTAGCTTCACGGCCACGGTATTCAGTCTTACTAAGTTGATAGCCACGTTCTTCTAAATGTTGGACTATTTTACGGACTTGTTTTTCACTTAGTTCGACACGCTGAGCGAATTCTTTGGTTAACATAGCTGAAAGTCCTTTCGTTCATTGATTTATGTACACTGACGTTTGTCTTCTGTCAGTGAAACGTCAGTCTAACCTCGACTATTAGTTTAACCCTTTATATCGCTCATTTCAAGTGTTCCTAGTGTGGTAGGCGTAAATTCATTTTTACTAATAAAGGATAGATAATATCGCGTGAAATACCATTAGCAAATACATATTTTAAAATATAATTTGATTTCACACTTGCTGGGTATATATCTTTAGTTAATTCAATGTTTGATTTAATGAATAAATCTACTTTAAAAGGCGATTCAATTTTAGAATAATTTGGATGTATATAATCAATTTCACTTTGTCTTTCAAAGCCATTAGATAGCAATAATTGTTGGCGTTGAGTGACTGCTTGTTGATTAATGTCTTTTAATGAGTGGTCTGTTTTAGGCACTTCAACCATTACAAAATTAATATCACGAGCATGCACCTTATTAGAAAGTAGGTTTAATTGATGCTCAATTTCTTGTAGTGTGCTAACGAGGACATCTTCATAATCTGAAGTGTTATTCGCAATTAAGTGTATTAAAAAGGCTGAATTTGTTGTTGCTTCATAATGTGCCGTCGCTAAACTAATGATTTCATCATCTCGTATGCCCACGAGAAAAGTATAATCATTTTCTGTTTTATTATTTTTTAAGGATCGCTCAATAATATAGCTATCTTCATAAAAATTTACATCTAGTTGTTGATTATAAAAAGTGATTGCTTTGTCATAATACGCATCTTTAATTGATTGAATCACGTGAAATTTCATAATATCACCCCCACGAATATTTGTTTAAGTATAGCATATTTAGATAATAAGACGTCATTAATAAAACGTTATGAGACGAAAAAAGGCCGTAAGATAAACGCACTACTATAGCGCATCTTACGGCTTCAAAGTTTAAATTCAATCGTGATTATGATTTTGGACCTTTAGATTCATTCGCATAATGTGTGATATCAATTTCTTCGTAAGCTGAGTTATTTTGCTCAACTTCGTCATGTGAAGATTTATCTTTGTTAGCAACTACTAAAAATTTGCCGTCTAAGATTTCTTTTTTGTATTTTTCTTTTTGGTCCTCAGATAAATCATAACGAGCTAAAACAGCTTCTTCACCGTCTTCGCCAGTTAATAATTTAGACATGCGATCACTAAATGAGCCACTTGTGGCAATTAAAGTCACTTGAGAATCATGTAAATCATCTAAGTGTAATTTACTTTTACTTACAACGACTAATTCATTTTCTGAATATCCTTCAGCTTTTTTCTTTTGTACAACGTTATAAATCTCATCTTGTTTATCTAATACGGTAAAATCTGCCATATTAATCGCCCTCCATCTTTTCGTCCTACTTTTAATAAAAATATACCCTTAAGAATATTTATAAAACGCAACTATAGTTATTATATAATTAATTAAGAAGTGTTTACAAATAGTGTTGAGCAATATTTAGTTAAACGCTTACACGACAAAATATTATTGTGAAAGGGCTTATAACCATTTCTATGATATTGAAAATCAAGCAAAAGTTTGCTATTATCGTAAAATAATTTATATCACTCATATAATCTAAAGAATATGGCTTTAGAAGTTTCTACCATGTTGCCACAAACGACATGACTATGGGTTCAGAATCAATACATAAAATGGACGATGTTAATTTAAATGACTATCTAGAAATACTGTATAAGGTTGTTTCACTTTGGAGGTTGTATATTCATTCACTTCATCCTATGAGATAAAACAAATTTAAAATTATAAAGTGTTTAAAGAAGAATACATTTAAATTTACGACTTCTTGAAATCTTAAAATGATATGTATTGCCTGTTCGCTCATGGATCCTGAAACTTTCTCGTAAAGTTTGAGGCTTTTTTTGTATACAAATTTAGGAGGTTTTGACGTGGAATCGCTTAGACAGAAAGTCAAAGAAGATGGCGTAGTAATTGATGAAAAAATATTAAAAGTTGATGGTTTTTTAAATCATCAAATCGATGCAAAACTAATGCATGAAGTAGGCAAAACATTTTATGAGCAATTTAAAGATAAAGGTGTCACTAAGATTTTAACAATTGAGGCATCAGGCATTGCTCCAGCTATTATGGCGGCATTACATTTTGATGTCCCATGCTTATTCGCTAAAAAAGCGAAACCAAGTACGTTGAAAGATGGTTTTTATAGTACGGATATCCATTCATTTACAAAAAACAAAACAAGTACAGTGATTGTCTCAGAAGAATTTCTAGATGAGAATGATACAGTTTTAATCATTGATGATTTCTTAGCAAATGGCGATGCATCACTAGGATTATATGATATTGCACAACAAGCTAAAGCTAAAACAGTTGGTATTGGCATTGTTGTTGAGAAAAGTTTCCAAGATGGCAGACAAAGATTAGAAGAGGCAGGTTTAAATGTGTCTTCATTATGTAAAGTAGCCTCATTACAAGGCAACCAAGTGACTTTACTAGGTGAAAATGAATGAAGACGTTCATTTTAAGTTTACAACACTTATTAGCAATGTACGCCGGTGCAATCTTAGTACCAATCATCGTTGGTACGAGTTTAAAGTTTACACCGGAACAAATTGCGTATTTAGTCACAGTGGATGTTTTTATGTGTGGTGTAGCAACATTTTTACAAGCTAACAAAGTAACAGGTACAGGCTTACCCATTGTACTAGGGTGTACATTTACTGCAGTAGCACCTATGATTTTAATCGGTCAAACGAAGGGTCTGGATGTGCTATATGGTTCATTATTTATATCAGGTATTTTAGTTGTCATTATTGCACCATTCTTCTCTTACTTAGTTAAGTTCTTTCCACCTGTTGTAACAGGAAGCGTGGTTACAATTATTGGTATCAATTTAATGCCAGTTGCAATGAACTATTTAGCTGGTGGAGAAGGCGCTAAAGACTATGGAAATCCTAAAAATTTAATTTTAGGTGGCGTTACACTTATCATTATTCTTATCTTGCAAAGATTTACAAAAGGGTTCTTAAAATCCATTGCGATTTTAATCGGACTGGTTGCAGGAACAATATTGGCAAATCTGCTTGGTTTAGTAGATATTAAGCAAGTGGGAGAAGCCCATTGGTTAGGCATTCCTCAACCATTTCGTTTTTCTGGTTTCGGTTTTGATTTAGGTGCAATACTGGTATTTACGATTGTAGCAATCGTAAGTTTAATAGAATCGACTGGTGTATATCATGCGCTAAGTGAAATTACTGGCAAAAAATTAGAAAGAAAAGATTTTCGTAAGGGTTACACTGCGGAAGGTCTTGCTATTGTATTAGGATCAATCTTTAATTCATTTCCTTACACGGCATATTCACAAAATGTTGGGTTAGTATCTTTATCAGGTGCGAAGAAGAATAAAGTGATTTACGGTATGGTAGTTTTACTACTCATTTGTGGTTGTATTCCCAAATTAGGTGCTTTAGCTAATATCATTCCATTACCTGTATTAGGCGGTGCAATGATTGCGATGTTTGGTATGGTGATGGCTTACGGTGTTAGTATTTTAGGTCATATTGATTTTAAGAATCAAAATAATTTATTAATCATTGCTGTATCTGTAGGATTGGGTACAGGTATTAGTGCAGTACCACAAGCGTTTAAAGCTTTAGGTGAGCAATTTGCATGGCTAACTCAAAATGGTATTGTATTAGGCGCGATTTCCGCAATTATTCTTAATTTCTTTTTTAATGGTATAAAGTATAAACAAAGCGAAGAAAATGTGAAATAATAGAAGTAACTATATATAAAAATGGAGGCTGTATTATCAATGTGGGAAAATAAGTTTGCTAAAGAATCTTTGACGTTTGACGATGTTTTATTAATTCCAGCAGCATCAGATGTGTTACCTAGTGATGCGGATCTTAGTGTTGAATTATCAGAACGAATTAAATTAAATATTCCAGTTATATCAGCTGGTATGGATACAGTAACCGAGTCTAAAATGGCAATTGCAATGGCACGTCAAGGTGGTCTAGGTGTCATTCATAAAAATATGGGCATCGAAGAACAAGCTGAAGAAGTTCAAAAAGTTAAACGTTCAGAAAACGGTGTTATCACCAATCCATTCTATCTAACACCTGATGAAAGTGTATATGAAGCAGAGGCGTTGATGGGTAAATACCGTATTTCAGGTGTACCAATTGTGAGTGATAAAGAATCAAGAGCATTAGTAGGTATTTTAACGAATCGTGATTTACGTTTTATAGAAGATTTTTCAATCAAGATTTCTGATGTGATGACTAAAGAAAACTTAATTACAGCTCCTGTAGGCACAACATTGGATGAAGCCCAAACAATTCTACAAGAACATAAAATTGAAAAATTACCTTTAGTGGAAAATGGCCGTTTAGAAGGTTTAATTACAATTAAAGATATTGAAAAAGTCCTTGAATTCCCTCATGCAGCTAAAGATGCGCATGGTCGTTTGCTCGCTGCAGCAGCTATCGGGACATCTAAAGATACAGAAATTCGCGCTCAAAAATTAGTCGAAGCTGGTGTAGATGCATTAATTATCGATACAGCACACGGTCATTCTAGTGGCGTGATTCAAGAAGTTAAGAAAATGAAAGAAACATATCCTGAAGTTACTATCATCGCTGGTAATGTAGCGACTGCTGAAGCAACACGTGCATTATTCGAAGCTGGTGCTGACGTAGTTAAAGTTGGTATTGGACCAGGATCAATTTGTACAACACGTGTCGTAGCAGGTGTAGGTGTACCTCAAATTACAGCGATTTATGATTGTGCAACGGAAGCACGTAAATTTGGAAAAGCAATCATAGCAGATGGCGGTATTAAATTCTCTGGTGATATTATTAAAGCGTTAGCAGCTGGTGGACATGCAGTAATGCTAGGAAGTTTATTAGCTGGTACTGAAGAAAGCCCAGGTGCCACTGAAGTATTCCAAGGTAGACAGTATAAAGTGTACCGAGGCATGGGTTCTTTAGGCGCAATGGAAAAAGGATCAAATGACCGTTACTTCCAAGAAGACAAATCTCCTAGAAAATTTGTCCCTGAAGGTATTGAAGGTCGTACAGCTTACAAAGGTCCATTACAAGATACAATTTACCAACTTATGGGTGGCGTAAGAGCTGGTATGGGTTATACAGGTTCACCTGACTTGAAAACATTACGTGACGAAGCACAATTCACACGTATGGGTCCTGCTGGTTTAGCAGAAAGTCATCCACATAATGTACAAATTACTAAAGAATCACCTAACTACTCATTTTAAAATGAACGTAGTGTGATGATGGCAGTTTGTTAGAAAGAATGGGGAGCACTTTTCAATTCAAATATGTTTGTCTCAGAGTTTGTTCACTTTAAAACATAATCTTGGAGCAACACATTTGGAAAGTGTCTCTCTATTCTTTACATAAAATTCAATTTAAAGGAGATCCACAATTATGGAAATGGCTCAAGAGCAAGAGTTGATTCTTGTCTTAGACTTTGGTAGTCAATATAACCAATTGATTACACGTCGTATTCGTGAAATGGGCGTATACAGTGAATTACACGATCATGAAATTTCAATTGAAGAAATCAAACGTATGAATCCGAAAGGTATCATCCTTTCAGGTGGTCCAAACTCAGTTTATGAAGAAGGTTCATTTACGATTGACCCTGACATTTATAATTTAGGTATTCCTGTACTCGGTATTTGTTATGGTATGCAGTTGACGACGAAACTTTTAGGCGGAAAAGTTGAACGCGCTAACGAACGTGAGTATGGAAAAGCAATAATTAATGCGAAATCAGATGATTTATTCTTCGGTTTACCATCTGAACAAACAGTATGGATGAGTCATTCTGATAAAGTAATTGAAATTCCAGAAGGATTTGAAGTTATCGCGGATAGTCCAAGTACAAGTTATGCAGCAATTGAAGACAAAGAACGCCGGATTTATGGTGTTCAATTCCACCCTGAAGTACGTCATACAGAATACGGTAATGATTTATTAAGAAACTTTGTGCGTCGTGTATGTGAATGTACGGGCGAATGGACGATGGAAAACTTTATTGAAATTGAAATTGAAAAAATTCGTAACCGTGTTGGCAATCGTAAAGTCTTATGTGCGATGAGTGGTGGTGTAGATTCATCAGTTGTAGCAGTCTTATTACATAAAGCGATTGGCGATCAATTAACATGTATCTTTGTTGACCATGGATTACTTCGTAAAGGCGAAGGTGACATGGTTATGGAACAATTTGGTGAAGGTTTCGACATGAATATTATTCGTGTGAATGCACAAGAGCGTTTCATGGATAAATTAAAAGGTGTATCTGATCCAGAACAAAAACGTAAGATTATTGGTAATGAATTTGTATACGTGTTTGATGATGAAGCGGCTAAATTAACAGATGTTGATTTCTTAGCACAAGGTACACTTTATACTGATGTCATTGAATCAGGCACTAAAACAGCACAAACAATTAAATCTCACCATAACGTAGGTGGATTACCAGAAGATATGGAATTTGAACTTATTGAGCCTATCAATACATTATTCAAAGACGAAGTACGCGCTCTAGGTATTGAATTAGGTATTCCTGAACATTTAGTTTGGAGACAGCCATTCCCAGGTCCAGGTTTAGGTATCCGTGTGTTAGGTGAAATTACAGAAGATAAATTAGAAATTGTGCGTGAATCAGATGCGATTTTACGTGAGGTTGTGCGTGAAGAAGGTCTTGAAAGAGACATTTGGCAATACTTCACAGTTCTTCCTGGCATTCAATCTGTAGGTGTAATGGGAGATTATCGTACGTATGATCATACTGTAGGTATCCGTGCAGTAACATCTATCGACGGTATGACAAGTGACTTCGCCCGCATTGATTGGGAAGTTTTACAAAAAATCTCAAGCCGTATTGTAAATGAAGTAGATCACGTTAACCGCGTAGTCTATGACATTACGTCTAAGCCGCCAAGCACTATTGAATGGGAATAGAATATATGAATGATAAAACCCTTTAACCACAATGGTTAGAGGGTTGTTTTTGTAATTTGAAAATTGAAAAAAGAGCAGAAAAAGGGCAAAGTGTGAGGAAAAGCCGTTATTATGTATCTTTTTTTGATTGTCTATTTCTATTTATGTATTTTTCGTCACATGTCCTACGCCCATCAATATGTAACGAAAGACTATCTCTTATGTCTGCACCTAGCGAATCTAGTACGAAGTCGATTCCTTCGGTTCTCGCTAACTTTGCAGCAGGTACAAAGTCACTATCTCCTGCGATTAAAACGATTTTATCTACTAGCTTTTTATAAGATAAGGTGGCAATATCTAACCCGATTTTCATGTCTACACCTTTTTGAACTAATGATAATGCAAAGTCCTTCTCGTCTAATTCATTTATTTCTTTACTGCCTTTCATTAATTTTTTAGTGCTAGTGTGTTTGAGATTATAATGCACAGTAGCCTCGTTTAACTCTCCTAATCTCAATGCTACTTTACGTTTTTTTGATATCTCTTTAAAAAAATCTTCGGTCCATTGCTTTGTTTCGCTTTTAGTAAAGTCGATATTCGTTTGTGTTAATGGGTGGAACACTTGTTTATCAATAGGCGGACAATCATAATAAAAAATTCTATATAAGTCTGCATATTTTTCTGTTCCAAAATGTGTTTCTTTTAAATGTCGATTACAGTATTTATATAACTCATTTGCTCTTTCTTTTGCTGTAACTTTTCCAAATACATTTTGACTTCTTTTTCGATAGTATCCTCCATCGACTAGTACGGCTATTTTCATCAATAATTTCCCCTTACAATAAAAATTCATACAAAAAACCCATGATTTCGCTCATCCCCTTATGGTGGGGTGTCTACTCTCATGGGTTGAGTTAACTTATTTATAGACAAATATTAGCACCTTTAATGATAAGAGTCAACAATTTATCTCCCAACCATTTCTAATTTATTCATCATATCTTTATCCATCTGCTCAGTAACATGGCTGTATATCTGTAATGTAGTTTTATGGTCTGTATGCCCTACGTGATCCATTATTGCACGTAGTGACACACCTAATTGAGATAGTAATGATATAATATGGCTATGACGCATGGTGTGGCTTGTCACGTGCTTTTCTATCCCTATATTTTGTGTAGCTGTTTGTATGTTGCTATTAATTGATGTAAGAGATAGAGGGTTGACTTATGACTTGTGAAAATAAAGCCCCTATCCACATACATGTTTTCCCATTGAAGTGCTTTCTTGTTCTCTAACATAACCTTACGTAAAATATCACAACTTTTAGTAGTTAAAGATATAGTACGATAAGATGACGCAGTTTTTGTGGTGTCTTTGAAACCCATTTTGTTACCATCTTTGCGCCAGTGTATAGTGCCATCAATGGCAAGCTTCTTATTTTTAAATTCAATATTATCGGGTTGAATTGCTAAGAGTTCGCTAATACGCATGCCATTTAATGCTTGAAATCCAACTATGTAAGCAGTAAATAAGTATGATCTTTTCATATAACTAGCACGCTTTTTATTTGCTATATGCTTTAATTCTTCAACAATAGTTAGAACTTCAGCCATTTCTAAATAATTCTCACGTTTACCTTTAACTTCTTTTCTTGTAGGCGCTTTTTTAGGCATTACAACATCATCTATGTATGATATATCAGTGATGTTATATTTCTTTTAATGTGAGCCACTTTATAAATTTTAGTAGTAATAGTTGACTGTTTAGATCCAGATATTAACTTAACCACTCATCACATGCAGCATGAAAAGTTAACGTTTTAAGGTTAGTAGATGTCTTGTCATTTAACTTTGCCATTATACGCTCATTTAAGCGTTTTTGAGCCTCTTTTTGTGACTGTTTACCATCTTCTTATTAAGCACTACGCTAGTACGTCATCATTTGTTTTTGAGTGGGTCTTTATACTTTTCATAATAGCGATATTGTACTTCATCATGCTTATTAGTAAATTTTTCATGTCACATGTGAGTAATACCTCCTATAATAGAAAGGGTAGATGGCTACCCAATAAATTATTGTTGTAGCACTTCTGAATTTTCCTGAACTTCTTGTTGACGTTTTGCCCAACTATCATAACCTTCGTTTTTACCTACCCAACTAGGTCCGCCGACGTGAGCGTTAGGGTTATCCCAAACTTTAGAACTTGCCTCTCTCGCAGCCTCGTAATCGCCACGACCATATCCCATTTGGCTTTCATCGTGAGTTGTTGGTTTAGTTTTATTCCATTCGTCTATATCTGCTTGTGTTATACCGTTATTTTGTTGTGTGGTATTCTGTTGATTAGATGTAGCTTGTTGCGTTGAATTTACATTACTAGTTTGATTAGTTGATTGATTGTTACTAGTTTTTGAATTGCCAGTATTACTGTTTGATGTTTTATTATCGTTATCAGAATTATTACCATTTGTATGGTTGTTACTTTCAGATTGTTTACCGTCACTGCTATTACTTTGTTCGCTTGAGCTATTACCTGATGATTTACTATCGTTATCAGATTTGTTTTTCTTGCTTAACTTACTATCTTTAATCTTATCTTTAGCACTATTCACTTTATCAGACTTCTTGTGCTCGCTAGTACTAGATTTTGTATCTTTACCATTATGAGTGCTGCATGCTCCTAAAATTAATGTGCTTGTTAGTAATACGCCGAATAGTTTTTTCATATGTATAACTCCTTTTCTATTTATAAAATATTTAATTATTCTTGTTTTTTGCATCAATAACTTGACTTAAAATATCTAAGTCATCTATTAAACCATTCTCAATATACTTTTTTAAATTAGAATTTTCTAAAACAGTGTTCTTTTACATGTTACTTTCCTTATTGACATGTAGGCATGTCATCAAAAAATTAATTATATTTATTTCTATAGTTTTATCTATCTCATCATTTTTATTCAATTTTGATAATTGTATACCGTATTTGATTAGATCATTTATTACATCTGCAATAAAATAATTCTTAGATTGGTATCTATATAATTTGTTTTGTAAATCTATATAGTTAGTTGATAAAAAATTGTTAAGTTTATCAACAGAAGTTATTTTCTCGTTATACGCATATTTTTTGTAGATTAAATTTGTGTCACTCACTTTTTTAATATCTTCTTTATTAAATTCATCAAAATGAGAGATTGTGAGGTTCATTAATTCAATCATGTTGTTCATGACTGAATCGACATTTTTATTAGAAAAGTGTAGTAAATCATTATAATCATTAATTTGACTCTATTTAATCTTTTTTATTAGGCAGTTGTTTCCCATTTTCCCAATTAGAAACTACAACAGACTTTACAGGGTTTTCATTATCTATTTTTTCTTCAAAAAAACTCCATAGTTAAACCTAAACTATTACGTATATTTTTAATTCTATTGCTAATTTCGATTTTATCCAATGTATCACCTCAATTTTAATTATATAACAAATTGTTATGTTTTAAATTGGCTAAATAGAAATACTACGTTTTACGATGTTTATCGGAGGTAATGAAGATGAATAAAATAGTTGGTTATCGAAATATGTTAGGTATGACGCAAGAAAAAATGGCAAAACAATTTGATATTTCAGTTCAAGCGTAACAAATGAAAGAGAAACAAAAATAAATATTAATAAAGAAGAGATGATTGTCTTTAGAAATTTATTAAGAAAAGATTTGATTCCTAATATAACTATTGATGAAATATTTTTAAATGTTTACGATGTTTCGCTATGAATAAGGAAGAAGGGATACAAAATGTCACACACTAAATTATAGGATCTACCAAAAATGAAGATGTTGAAAGTATGAATATTGTAGATGTAGGACAGCAGGCGTTTTTTAATGAGTTAAATCAATATATACGCCACATGCACCAGTAGGGAACATCTGTTATTTATTATGTTATGTGAAAGACAATCACTAAAACGAATAGCAGATATATTAATGATTACGAAAAGCAGAGTGTATCAAATATACTCAGATTTATTAGACAAATTAGAAAATAAGGAGGGATAACATGAGTGAATTAAGCGCTAGACAAGAAAAGTTTGGTAAAGACATTAAACGTCACTCAAAGCGCAATAAAGGCTGGATATAGCCCACATATAGCGCATGTACAGGGTAGTAGATTGCTAAGAAATGAGAAAGTCGCTAGATTTATCAATGAACAACGTAAAAAATGGTAGATGAGAGCGTACTAACCGCTAATGAATTACTTCATATACTTACTAATGTAGCAATCGGTGATGAAACTGAAATACGTGAGGCCGTTGTGAAACGTGGTGAGTTTCAACGCAACCCCGATACTGACAGAATCAATTTAGTTTATGATTAAGAGGTTATATAAATGAAATTAAATAAAATGAAGCTTCAAGAAGAAAATTATTCTAAGGCATTAGCCATTTGGGAGCGTTCAGTTGTCGCGACACACCACTTTTTAAAAGAGAAGGATAGAATACAACTTAAAAAGGAAGTACCAACCTATTTTCCATATGTTGAAGCATATTTATGGTTCGACGGGAACGACATCATTGGCTTTTCCGGGACTCATGATTCAAATTTAGAAATGTTATTTTTAGATCCTAAGTATTTTAAACAAGGATATGGCACGGCAATACTTCAAAGTTTAATTCGAGACCATAATGTTAGGTATGTGGATGTAAACAAAGATAACCCCGGTGCCTTGGCATTTTATCGTAAGAATGGATTCATAAAATATGATGAATCTGCAAAGGATGGACAAGGTAGGGATTATCCAATCGTGCATCTTAAATTGTAAATGGTTTTACTTCTTCCATGCCATTAATAATTCAGTATGGTTTGTTTTATCAATATTGGCGTCGATTTTTATGAAACCTAAATCCGTATAAAAATGAACGGCGCGAGGGTTTTCTTTAAATACTTTTAAAGATAAATAATCATATTCAGATTGTAAATGCTTAATGAGTGCATGCCCAATCCCTTGGTCTCGAAATTCTTCTTTTACAAACAAGCCGGCTATGTAAGTGTCATTAAGCCCGCAAAATGCGACAATGTCCTTACCATTTTTATAAACGTAAACCTCAGCATCCTTAAGAGCGTCAAGTACAGTAGTATAGTTGTCTATCCAATAAAAACTATCAATAAAGGTATGTGTATCTAAATTTGCATTAAGCCAAATATTGCCTAATACTTTTATTGTTTTGCGATTTTTCTTTTTTAAATGTTCAATCATAGTAGACACCAACTTTAAATGTTTAATAGGTTATATCAAAGTGATAAAGGTATTAATGCAAGCCTTGGAAAGGCACTTGTCTAAAGATACGAATTCGATTCGTTCGTCACCATAAGCGGTGATTGCGATAGTCAATGAAGATAATCCGATTAGGTATTAATCACAAAATATCTGATGATGTACATCTCTAGTATTTGATTCACTATTACCCTAAATTTACGTGTATTGTTCTGAAATGAACATATTCATAAGAAAAATTCACTAAATATTAATTAAATCGATAATTATAAGAGGGTTTTTTAAATATTTTTAAGCGGTTTCACAAAATTGTTACATGCATGACCGTTAAAATATGTTACTTTATACTTAAACAAAATAAATTCATTTTATCCACTGACGTTCAATCTTTATCCTTATAGAGATTGAGCGTTTTGTTTATTAACGCAAAAAAAGAGTGAAATCTAATGATTTCACTCTTTTTATGGAATGTTTATGTGCGTTATGCGAAACTTATTTTTTAGTTAAGTCGATGATGAATTTAACAAGTTCAATAATACCAGAAATGATTCCCATTTTGAGTACCTCCTTATTAAATGTTAAATAAAGTATAACGTGACTTTGAATATCTGTGGGCGATAGTTCCTAACTCAATGAAAGCATTTCGTATTCGTTAGATTTCAGACAATTAGTAACGATAAATCATGCCTATCTGAATGATTAAAGGTCGATATTAATATTGGATAAATAAAATACCCTTCGAATACGTTAATAGATTGACTTTTTAGCAATAATTTTTTATATTGTATGTATTGTGCTGAATTTTTACATAGGTCTTTATCAAGCAGTTGTGCAAGGGTACGTAGTACTCATTGTTCAATTGAAGGATGAGACATATGGTTGATGATACATATAAGGTAGCTTGAAAGAGCATTTATACATATTAAGTAAATGAGTTCTCATAGAAACCTACAATAGTTAGTAAATATCTGATATCTAAGGATAAAACTAGACTATTGTAGGTTTTTTCTTATATTGTTAATAGTATAAGGGAACTTTTTAATGAAATAGATTGAAGACATGGAGGAGCGGCAATGTTAAGTTCAGGTTTTTTACTAACATTATTTTTCGTAACGCTTGTCATTGCAGTGTTAAGTGGCTTGATTTTTTTAGTGCCATCGGTTCCTGTAAAATACATACGTTTACATTTAACTTTACTTCTATTACCTGTCATTGTAGGAGTAATTGGCTTAATCACTATTAATGGCAGAGATATCGTAGGCATCTTTGCTCTAGACAAATTAGCTTGGTTAGTAGGTGCCTTTGTACTCGCTTTAGGGTTTATAATTCAAAAATTCTCTACACGTTACTTATTAGGTGATCGTAATTATCGTAAATACTTCCCGTTATACACATTTACAACGGTATTTGCGTCTGTAGGTTGGCTAAGTAATGATTTACGTTTAATGGTTATTTGTTGGGGATTGACATTATTTTGTTTAACGCAACTGATTCGACTCAATCGTTCATGGAAAGTACCAGCTGAAGCAGCAAAGGTTTCTGCACGATCATTTATCATTGGCTGGATAGCATTACTTTTAGCTGTCGTTGTATTTTATATTGGTACAGGCGATTGGGTTATCGATCCATCACAAGATTATGATGTTGCAATGAGTTATGGACTGAAATTAATTGTAGATTTATTACTCGTTATTGCAGTTATTATTCCAGCAGCACAGTATCCATTCCAAAGCTGGTTAATTGAATCTGTTGTAGCACCCACACCTGTTTCTGCAATTATGCATGCTGGTATTGTAAATGCAGGTGGCATCATTTTAACGCGTTTTTCACCTGTGTTTGATAATAGTATTGCCTTAACGTTATTACTTGTTATTTCAAGTATTTCTGTACTTATCGGTTCAGGAATTAGCTTGGTGCATGTTGATTATAAAAGACAGCTTGTAGGTTCAACAATGAGCCAAATGGGCTTTATGCTTGTACAATGTGCGTTAGGTGTTTATTCTGCTGCGATTATTCACTTGATTTTACATGGTGTCTTCAAAGCAACGCTATTCTTACAATCAGGATCAATTGTTAAACGTTTTAATATTCCAACACCACCTAATGTTAAACGTTCTTATGCTTGGACAGTGTTAGGGAGAACATTAGCAATTGTTATTGCAGTTATTTTCTTTTTAACAAGTTCGCATACACCTTATACATTAATTAGTGCATTTATTTTAGCATGGTCGTTATCTGTATCGTGGAATCAAATGGTTGCGCTAAATAGAGGAATGATGGGTAGGATGATTGGCATCGCAATGCTCATCATTGTAGCGCTTGTTTATGTTGTGACGCATGACGTATTTGTCAATATTTTAAGTAATGTATATATGGTTGCGCCACACCCACCATTCATTAGCGTGATCATTTGTATTGCCATTCTAGTATTAGGTAGTATCTTTAGCATTTGGGTAGCACGTCGTCGTTCGTCAACAGCTTTTGCTAAAGTATATTTATGGCTTGTGAAAATTGGGGAAGCAAAATTTAAATCGGTTGAAAGTCATCCGAACTATTTAAAAAAATATTTATAAGAGGTGGAATCAAACATGACTATAACTAAATTTAACATAGAGGACACAGTCAAAGCGGCACGTCGTGTGATTACACCACTATCTCCGATCTCTATCTTTGCTGCACGTAATCCATGGGAGGAAATGGAACATGAAACGTTTGATCAAGTTGCTCAATGGTTTAAACATGTTCGCGATATAGATTTGTACCCAAGTCATGCATCGGTGATGACTGCTTTGGAAAATGGCGAGATAGATCAAACACTCGTAGAAGCAGACGTTCAACAAGCTATTAAAGCTTACGATACATCAGTGCCAAAATCACATATTGATACTTATTGTAAGAACGCAATGCGCATTAAGGATGTGCCTACAAACCTAATTACTAAAGAAGCCTACTTAAAGATTGAAGTATCTAAGCTTAAACGTGTATTTGAAGATGAACCTTTTAAATACGCACGTTCAAAAAGTGCGAATGCGTTTAATGCTAAAGGTGAATCTTTAATGGATGAACTGAATACACATATTATTAAGTGGTCTAAATTATATTTGGATAACTTCCAATCAAGTTGGACAATGCCGAAAAGAGAAGAAGGATTTTATATCTCTTGGTTGCATCTCGCACAGCATGATCCCATGTTGAGTAAGACGCAACGTAAAATGGTTAAAACATTACCTCAAGATTATAGAGAAGCTTTAATTATGGCATTGAACCACTTAGATATAGCGGAAGATGAACGAGAGTCTTATTTAACAGGACATTTCTTATCGTTACCAGGTTGGGCTGGAATGATGTATTATCGTGCCGAACAACATGAGCATGAAGCGGACTTATTAACACAGTATCTTGCTATACGATTAACGATGGAATGTATTTTATTAGATACTGAAAAAATGAGTCGCCCGGCAGTCTTAAATGTGGAAAGACGAATTAAAGAATTGGTAAGTAAGTGGTTATATTATGGAGAAATGTCTATTGATGATTGGGCATCGATGTCCATTGAAGATCAGTTAGAACATTTAAGATTCGCACATGATTTTAACCCGCTTTATTTCAAAAAATTATGGCTTGAAGCATGGGAAGAAACACATGAACGTGAGTTAGTGGAAGCGATATATGATAAATCTGTTAAACCAGTTAAACAAGAAACACAAGTTCAATTAGCCTTTTGTATTGATGTGCGTTCTGAACCATTCCGTCGTCATTTAGAAAGTGAAGGACCATTTGAAACAATCGGCATTGCAGGTTTCTTTGGACTTCCAATTAGAAAAGAAGTGCTAGATGAACAATTTACACATAATTCATTGCCTGTTATGGTACCGCCGGCTTATGCCATTAAAGAGTACGCGGATCGTCATGCTCTAAATACGTATAATCAACAGCAACATTCGGTTACATCTATGTTCTATACATTTAAATTGATGAAACATAATGTTTTACCAAGTTTACTATTACCAGAGTTAAGTGGACCATTTTTAAGTTTGAATACGATTGCGAGTACATTGATGCCGAAAAAGACAGGGCATTTTGTTCGTAATTTTACCAAGAATTGGTTGAAAAAACCTGAAGCTAAACTAACAATAGATCGTGAACATGAAGTTTATAGTGATTTACCAATCGGTTTCACAGAAGAAGAACAAGTTGCCTTTACAAGACAAGCATTACAATTGATGGATTTAACGACGAACTTTGCCCCTTTAATTGTATTAGGGGGTCATGGAAGTGTGTCTAATAATAATCCGTACCATGCCTCGCTAGAATGTGGTGCTTGTGGCGGTGCATCAAGTGGCTTTAATGCTAAATTATTAGCAATGATGTGTAACTTGCCTCACGTACGTAAAGCTTTAAAAAGTGAAGGTATAGTGATTCCAGATTCAACGGTCTTTGTGGCTGCAGAGCACAAGACGTCTATCGATGACTTAGAATATATTTATATGCCTGAATTAACGAAAGAAGCACAACATGCATTGGATATGTTAAATGAAGCTATGCCGCGTGTAAGTTATAAGGCAAATTCTGAACGTCTAGCTAATCTTCCTGGCTTAGATCAAGAACATTTGAAAGACCCAGTGGCAGAAGCACATCGCTTTGCGAATGACTGGAGTGAGATTCGTCCAGAATGGGGCTTAGCACGTAATGCGGAATTTATTATTGGCCAACGTAGTATTACTGCTGGTGCTGATTTAGAAGGGCGTGCTTTCTTACATAATTATGATTGGAAGAAAGATGCTGATGGACAATTATTAAACACAATTATTTCAGGACCAGCGCTAGTAGCCCAATGGATTAATTTACAATATTACGCATCGACGGTTGCGCCGCATTTTTACGGAAGCGGAAATAAAACGACGCAATCAGTTACGTCTGGTGTCGGTGTCATGCAAGGGAATTCAAGTGATTTACTTGCCGGGTTGCCTTGGCAATCAGTTATGGCAGCGGATAACAAGATTTATCATTCTCCAATTCGATTATTGGTCGTTATTCAAGCGCCAGATCAATATATCAAAGACTTACTTGAGAATAATGTTAAGTTCAAACAGAAAGTGGATAATCACTGGGTACGTTTGGCTAGTATTGATGAGAACGATAGCTGGAAAGACTGGTAGGGAGTTCGGTTTTTCCGAAAAAAATGATAAAATAAGGTTAATCAATCAATAGGAGATAAAAGATTAATCATGGCTAAATCTAAAGGTGCTTATGAGGCAGAAATTAGTAAAGCAATTACTCAATGGGAAAAGGACTTTCTCGGACGTGGCTCACTCTCAGTAAAAACGGATATATTACGCGATATGATTATCGTCAATTTGCAAGGCGTATTAACACCAGCCGAGTATAGAGTATGTAAAACGCAAGAAGGTTTACTTAACATTAAACGTACGCGTTCAGAACTTGTGGAATCCGGTCAAGACGATTTAATGCAATTAATCTTAGATATTACTGGGGTTAGTGTAAGTAGTTTCCATAGTGATTTAAGTACGATTACAGGTGAACGTGTGATTGTATTTAAACTAGATACTAATTTGGAAAAGCAACTTTAATATTCAACAACAAGCATTGTAATATAAATTTAGAAAAGTACCCTATCTAGTCAGCAATAGAAACTGACCTTCAGGGTACTTTTCATTTATATGAAGGTTAATGGATGCATGATTCATTTATATTTTATAATTTCTAATTAAGAGATTATTTTAGTGGTTTAGTGTACAATTTACACAAAGGTAATCTAGGAGTTGAAAGTGATGCGCGTAAATGAATTTAAACAACCAATCGGAGAAGCATTAGATGGTTTTATGACGCCGCCTTTTCCTAATAAGCAATTATTAGAAGGGCATTATGGTAGCTTAGCAAAGTTAAATAGTCATCACACAGATGATTTGTATGACGTGCTATGTGATGTTGAATCAAGACACATTTGGACGTACCTTTATGAAGGCCCTTTTGATTCTAAGTCGGAATTTGAACAATACATTAACCAACTGATTGATAGTGAAGATAAATATTTCTTTACGATTATAGATAAGGTGCAGTACAAACCTCTAGGCATTGTGGCATTGATGCGCATAAATCCAGAACAAGGATCGATAGAAGTGGGCAATATCATTTATTCTAATCAATTACAGCAAACACGTGTAGCTACAGAAGTTCAATATTTGTTAGCAAAATATGTATTTGAACAATTAGGTTACAGACGATATGAATGGAAATGTGATAATTTAAATGCGCCTTCTAAGCATGCTGCACAACGATTTGGCTTTACATACGAGGGATTATTTAGACATTCTAATATTTGTAAAGGTCGTAATCGTGATACGGCTTGGTTCTCAATGTTAGATAGCGAGTGGCCAGATGTGAAATTAAGATTCGAACATTGGCTTGCACCGTCTAATTTCAATAAGGATGGACAACAAATTAAACATTTAAATGACTTTTAATGAAGTGAATTAAATGACTGCGAATTACAGAAAACAATGAAATTAGGGACTGATGAACGTATGATGAAACAAAAAAGAGAAATATCACCTATGACGACGGTACCTATGTTCATGATTGGGTTAATTATTTTTATTATTGTAGCAATAAATGTCAGTCGTGATACATTAATGGTTCAATATATCGATAAAGGATCATTACATTGGCTAACCGATTATTTTGGTGAACCAGAACGCAGGTTTGGTGACGGCCTTTGGCATAATTTTATGACGTTTTGTGCTGAAATAGGAGAAGTAAAATCTGTTATCTATATCACGTTATTTTTAGCTATCATTTTATTATTTAAACATTTTAAACTAGCTATTTGGATGCTTTTAACGGTATCAAGTGGTACGTTATTAAATTATTTGATTAAACAGCTAATTGAAAGACCACGTCCATATAATCATTTGATGCGAGATCATGGTTATTCATTTCCAAGTGGCCATTCTAATGCGAGTACGCTACTTGCGTTAATGTTACTCATTATCTTAATTCCACTAATCAAGTTTAAAGCTATCAAGATCATAATCAGTATTATAACCATTATCGTATGGATAGGTGTATTGTGTTGCCGACTATATTTTCATGCGCATTATATAACGGATGTAGTTGGAGGTGTGACATTAGCTGTGGTGTGGATAGCATTGTTTTTAATGATATTACCACTGTTTAACCTTAATCTTCGTCATAAATCTAATAATAATGAATAGGACAACATCTTTTTAACAAAGGGGAGATGGCAATGCCAAAAGATAAAGCATGTACTTTAGTTCTTGGTGGAGGCGGTATTACAGGGATTGCATGGGAATCAGGCGTCTTAGCTGGAATGATTGAAAGTGGTGTGAGTTTAGATTTAGCAGATAGAATCATTGGCACATCAGCAGGATCATTTGTGGGTGCAGTACTGGCGAATGGTGATGATATGCGCACATATTACTATGAATTAAATGAGCGCAGAGATGATAGTGATCGGGCGACGGTTTCTTCAGATATTTATCGTTTATGGCAGAATGCCTTTATTGTAGGTCGTGATGATGCTGCAAAAGTAGGGCAAATGATGGGAGACATTATATATACGAGACCCTCTCGTGTTGATTTATCTAAACGTAAGCAAGCCATACGACAGCGTTTAGGAGATGTAGGGTGGCACGATAATTTAGAGATTACCGCTATGAATGCTAAAACAGGTGAAGTTACTACATTTCATTCACATAGCGATGTGACACTTGAAGAAGCTGTGACAGCAAGTGGCGCAGTACCAGGTATTTGGCCGCATATACGTTTGAATCATCGTGACTGGATTGATGGGGGCATGGTTTCTCCTACTAACGCAATGTTAGCAGAAGGTGCTGATAGCATCATTATATTGGCACCATTAGCGGATGGCTTAGGTATGATACCGGGGGCATTTGATGATGCTAAACGATTGCGTGAACATAGCCATGTTCTAGTGATAAGTCCAGATAGTAAGAGTAGAGCAGAAATTGGAGATAACATTTATAATCCTAATAACATCTTAAAAATAGGAAATGCGGGTTATGAGCAAGGCAAATCCCTCGCACAACGCGTTCATATGGAATTTAGCGAGTGGGTTGAATGATTTTTCACATTTAAGACTACGCGCAATGTCATTATGTGTTTATTTTTAAAATAAGGAGAGATTAAGAATGAAAGTAAAATCACCACGTCCTATTCATTTGCAAGGGACACGCGAAGAAGCAGTATTATTGCTGCATTCATTTACTGGTACAATTCGTGATATTAAGCCATTAGCACAAACACTTAATAATGAAGGGTACACATGTTACGCACCTAATTACAAAGGACATGGGTTACCACTCGACCAGTTTACACAATATACTGTTCATGATTGGTGGAATGATGTTCTTGATGGTTATCAATTCCTAAGAGATGCAGGATATGACACAATTTATGCAACTGGCGTATCTTTAGGCGGTCTATTCACTTTAAAATTAGCTGAAACGGTAGATGTTGCCAAAATTGCAGTTATGTCCGCACCAAGTGAAAAGGAAGAAGCGGGTATTGTATGGCGTATGGAACGTTACGGACAACGTATGAATGAGTTGATGAATGTAGATGGTGATGCTGCACAGGCACAGCTAAATTATATAGAAGACTATCGCCCTAGCGTTCGTGTATTTAAAGATTTTATTTCAAATATTACTGCTCATTTAGGCGATATTACAACACCGGCAAGCATTCTTTATGGAGAAAAGGATGAACAATCTTATCAAGATAGCGCACATTATATTTATGAACATATTAATAGTGCAGATAAAGATTTAACACCTCACCCTTTATGTAAACATCTTATGACACATGGTGAGGGTAGTGATAAAGTAGAATCACAAATTGCAGAATTTTTTATGACTAACTAAATGGAGTGTAAAGAATGAAACGTACATTTTTATTAACATACATAACGACGTCTGGTAAAAATTATACTGAATTTAAAACATTTCAAAATGGCCCTGATCATGATACATGCGTACAACGTCTTATTGATGAATTTGATGAACTGGCTTATTTATTTTTAAAAACGGGCCAACAATCGCATTATATTAACATTGATCATATTGAAAGTTTAAGCATTCAAGAAGTCATGGACGGACAAGAAGTGATGTACGATTTTGAAGATTAATCTATTCATTAACCGCATAATATAAGTAGTATATATTTTGAAATACTGGATAATCATTGTCTGGATACAAACTATTTTATTAATGAAGAAAATTAGAAATACATTGCCCATCCCCAGCTTGCTTAGCTTGTAAAATCACTTTCATGATTTTTTGTGTTGAGGCCCGCCCGCAAGGGTGACTAGAACTGAGAAAAGCTTGATTTAAGCGCCTTCTCAGTTCAGTCAGCTACTGCGAATTTGCTAAATAGCATTATTATATTATTTATATCCCAGACTGTTTTTTCTTTCATGAACAAACTCATTGATGTATATTGTGATTTTTATCAATTATTTTGATACTATTAGGGACGATGAATAACATAACGTCCTGAATATGTTGATAAAGTACAAACAATGATCCGCCTTGAATGTTAAATGGGGGGCGTAAACCTGAATCCCTCATCCTCAAATACAATATAACCACCTATAACTTCTATACCTTTCCAATAATTAGCGCTAATTTTTTTACGAAGCAATGTCGTTATACTCCTTCGTTCATCATTAGGATTAGTTAAATTTTACTATAAATTTAAAAAAATAAAAAAACTATGTATATTGCACTTATAAGCAAGACATGTTACAGTATTACTTAAGTGCATAAACGCTTTAACGCGCTAAAGGGAGTGAAACGATTGAGCAAAGAATCACAATGGAAGACATCAACTGGATTTATTTTAGCGAGTGCGGGATCGGCGATTGGCTTGGGCGCAATGTGGAAATTTCCGTACATGGCAGGCATCTATGGTGGTGGTGCTTTTCTACTGCTATTCTTAATATTTACTATATTTGTAGGATTACCACTATTAATTATGGAATTTACAGTAGGTAAGATGGGGAGAACTTACACTACTCAAATATATAGCAAGTTAACTGGTAAGAAATGGCTAAATATTATTGGGTGGAATGGTAATTTAGCAGTATTCATATTATTTGGTTTTTACAGTGTTATAGGTGGATGGATCATTATTTATATCGGTAACGTGATATTACAAATGTTATCTATCGAGAAGACATCTTTAACCAGCATTAATTTTGAAGCAATTATTAGTAATCCATGGTTAACCGTTTTGGGCCAAGGGATTTTTATCTTTTTAACGATGATTATCGTAATGTTAGGCGTTGAAAAAGGATTAGAAAAAGCATCAAAAGTGATGATGCCGTTGTTATTTATTTTTCTAATTATAGTTGTGGTGAAATCCTTAACTTTAGACGGTGCGGTAGACGGTGTTCGCTATATTTTACAACCACGTTTAGAAGATATTTCTATGGAAGGTATATTATTTGCGTTAGGGCAATCATTCTTTACATTATCGTTGGGAACAACGGGAATGATCACTTACGCTAGTTACGCGCCTAAAGAAATGACTATTAAGTCATCAGCAATTTCAATTGTGATTATGAATATTTTAGTATCCGTACTAGCTGGCTTAGCTATATTCCCAGCTTTGAAGACATTTGGCTACGAACCTCAAGAAGGTCCAGGCTTATTATTTAAAGTATTACCTTTAGTGTTTAATCAAATGGGTTTTGGTGTTACGTTTTACTTCTTATTCTTAATCTTATTTTTATTTGCAGCATTAACATCATCTATTTCATTATTAGAATTAAACGTATCAAACTTTACTAAAAATGATAATTCTAAACGTAAATCTGTAGCGTTTATCGCAAGTATACTGATATTAATGATTAGTATTCCAGCGACTTTATCGTTTAGTAGTTTAAGCGATATTAAGTTTGGTGCAGGAACAATTTTTGATAATATGGATTTTGTCGTATCAAATATTTTAATGCCTTTAGGTGCGCTTGGAACAACGCTAGTAGTGGGTCAATTGTTGGATAAAGATGCCTTAAAAGAAAGTTTCGGACGCGACAAGTTCAAATTCTTTGCACCCTGGTATTTTTTAATTAAATTTGTCATGCCAGTCGTTATCATACTTGTGTTTATCGTTCAGTTATTCTAAGAAATATATTGAAAACAGGGGTCTGGGACATAAATAATATAATGAAGCTATTTTGCAAATTCGCAGTAGCTGACTGAACTGAGAAGGCGCTTAATTCAAGCTTTTCTCAGTTCTAGTCATCCTTGCGGGCGGGGCTCCAACAAAGAGAATTTCACTAAGAAATTCTACAAGCAAAGCAAGTTGGGAGTCGGGGCCCCAACACAAAAAATCACGAAAGTGATTTTACAAGCTAAGCAAGTTGGGGTCGGGGCCCCAGCAAAGAGAATTTCATCAAGAAATTCTACAAACAAAGCAAGCTGGGAGTGGACGACGAATTTAAAAGAATTCTGTCCCACTTCCTGTTTTTTTACTTGAAACGAGCATTGATAAAGTCGCGCTCAATTTCTAATAACGTTATATAATCGTTAGACATTATTTCTTTACCAATCTCAATATTTTTAGAAATAATAAAGTCGGCAAGTTCACGATTATCTTCCTCAGAATCAAAGAATGTGAGTGCCCGTTTTATTGTATCCTTTTCGGAAAAGAGGATTAACGTCCGTCCGTAGGTTAAGTCCTCTTTACTTCTTTGATACGAAGCTTCTAAAAACGCAAATATTTTTGCGCCATCATTGTATTCAAAGGCTGTATTGATATCACTTTGAACTTTATCAGCAATATTTGACAATCGTGATTGTTCTGCTGGTGCTTCAGGCCTATAGTAATCTCTTACATATTCTTTCCATTTCGTTAATTCAGTATCAATATGTTGTTTTAATTCTGAGTTATTATTTTTTGTATTGAATGTATCAACGCGTTGTTGTAAGTCGCTTAAATCTATTAAATCGTCACGATGAAGTTGACTCTGTTCAAATGCTTTATAGTGATCATTTTCATGAGTAGCCATGAATCATTCCCTCCCTTTGAAATACTTAAATGATTATTCCTTTAACAGTTCTATTTGAAACATATGTTTTAGAACATTAAAGAGATTATTGATAAGTTAGGAAGTGTATAGGTGTAACTACTCAAGGTTACATATTTTCAAAATGAACGTCTTGTTTACGTAATTCTTTCATGACTTTCTCAGAAATTGCAGAATTATTAATTGAAACATTTTTAAAAATGCAATCTTTAATTTTTACGCTATCTAGTTGGCATAAATCTAATGCTACATTTTCAAAGACTGCTTTCTTTAAAACAACATCCTTGAAAGTAACGTTACGTAGGCTACAGTCTTTAAAGGTCGTATGTTCTATCGTTAATGCGTTGAATTCACTATTATCGAAAGTAGTTACACTGTAATTCACTTTACGCATTAGTGTCTTAAAGAAATTAATATTCACAAAAATACTACTGCTAAAATCACAATTAATTAACTTAGTATTAACTACGGAATGAACATTTTTAAATATACCTTCTGAGAAGTCGCAATTTTTAAAATAACTTTTATTGACTTCTAAATCGTCATACATCGCGTTTCTGAAGGTACTATGAGTATATTTTTTACTTTTAAACTGTTCATTAGTGAACACAGATAAAGATAAATCGGCTTTTGATGTCATTATGATTCTCCTTTAAGTATGATTCATATAAATCATCAGTTATTGCTTTTGCATCGTTATTATCGTAACACGAGTATTAAGTTGAACGATAGTTATTGAGATACGAGTACATGTATGATTACATAGGAAATTTTAAAATTTGTAGTTTTGCATAAATCTTAAGATTAACGTATAATTCATAGTGATTGAGTAAGAATTTATAAAACAGTATTGGGAATCATGAATATTTTAAACAGAAGGTAGGTTGAGTCAAAGCGAATAAATCGCTTTAGATGATTAATATGATTGCATTTGACTTAATAGGACAAACACCATTAGTATTACTGGAAAGTTTCAGCGATGAAAATGTTCAGATATATGCAAAATTAGAGCAATTTAATCCGGGTGGCAGCGTGAAAGATCGACTAGGTAAATATCTTGTTGAAACAGCTATAAAAGAAGGTCGTGTGTCATCTGGCGATACAATTGTTGAAGCTACGGCAGGTAATACAGGTATAGGACTTGCAATTGCTGCTAATCGATATCATTTAAATTGTGTTATTTTTGCGCCGGAAGGTTTTTCTGAGGAGAAGATATCCATCATGCGTGCATTAGGCGCTGATATTAAACGTACACCGAAAGCGCAAGGAATGATTGGTGCGCAAACTGAAGCAAGACGTTATGCTCGAGATTTCGGAGCGGTATATATGAACCAATTTGAAACTGAGCACAATCCAGCTGCATACACCCATACATTAGGGAAACAATTGACAGATGCTTTACCAAACATTGACTACTTTGTTGCTGGTGTTGGTTCGGGAGGCACATTTACAGGTGTTGCACAGCATCTTAAACAATACAATGTAAAGAATGTGATTGTTGAACCTGAAGGCTCAATATTGAATGGTGGCGAAGCACATGCACACGATATTGAAGGTATTGGTTCAGAGAAATGGCCAATCTTTTTGGAACGTAGCTTAGTTGATCACATTATTACAGTGAGTGATAACGATGGCTTTGAAAATGTGAAACGCTTAGCGCAACAAGAAGGATTGTTAGTCGGTAGCTCATCAGGAGCTGCACTGCAAGGTGCTTTAGACATTAAAAATAAAATCGATAAAGGCGTTATTGTGACAATTTTTCCAGATGGAAGCGATCGTTATATGTCGAAGAAAATATTTGATTACAAAGGAGAATAATGATTATGAAGAAAAAAACACAAATGATTCACGGTGGACATACAACAGATGATTTTACAGGTGCAGTAACAACACCAATTTATCAAACAAGCACATATTTACAAGATGACATTGGCGACTTGAGACAGGGGTATGAATACTCTCGTACCGCTAATCCAACACGTAGTGCTATTGAAAGTGTGATTGCTAATTTAGAAAATGGGAAACATGGTTTTGCTTTTGGTTCAGGCATGGCAGCCATTAGTGCGGTTATTATGTTATTAGATAAGGGCGATCACCTTATTTTAAATTCTGATGTATATGGTGGAACTTACCGTGCCTTAACTAAAGTGTTTACGCGTTATGGCATCGATGTTGATTTCGTAGATACAACACATATCGAAAATGTGAAGGATTATATTAAACCAGAAACTAAAATGTTATATGTTGAAACACCATCTAACCCATTACTACGTGTAACTGATATTAAACGTACTGCAGAAATTGCAAAAGAAAATAATTTAATTTCAGTAGTAGACAATACATTTATGACACCTTATTATCAAAACCCATTAGATTTCGGCATTGATATTGTATTACACTCAGCTACTAAATACATTGGTGGCCACAGTGATGTAGTAGCTGGCTTAGTTGCTACTGCAGATGACGAACTTGGTGAACGTTTAGCATTTATTTCAAATTCAACAGGTGGTGTGCTTGGACCACAAGACAGTTACCTATTAGTCCGTGGTATTAAAACATTAGGCTTACGCATGGAACAAATTAATCGTAACGTTGAAGCGATTGTTGAAATGTTACAAAATCATCCAGCCGTTCAACAAGTCTTCCATCCAAGTATTAAAGACCATTTAAATCATGATATTCATGCTTCTCAAGCTAGCGGTCACACTGGTGTCGTAGCGTTTGAAGTAAAAGATACAGAAGCAGCCAAACAACTTATTCGTGAAACACATTACTTCACACTAGCTGAAAGTTTAGGCGCAGTTGAAAGCTTAATTTCAGTGCCTGCTTTAATGACACATGCGTCTATCCCTGCCGATGTACGTGCTAAAGAAGGTATCACTGATGGACTCGTACGTTTATCAATCGGTATTGAAGATACTGAAGATTTAGTTGAAGATTTAAAACAAGCCATCGATACTTTGGAATAACTATAAAAAAATAAAAATCTTAAAAAAAGATGTTGACCCTAAAATAACTACGTAACAATACGTGTTGTTTTAGGGTTTTTTTAAATTGTTAAAAAAGGCAGAAATAGGTAAGAAATGATGATATCAAAATAATTTTGTTCTATCTTTAAATTCAGAAAATTTTAAAAATTTTTAAAATAATATTGACGCACAATTTACTTTTAAATATAATTCATTTATTCATATAGGCAATAGAAGTAATAAATGAGGGTGACATCGATTGATTGAATTTCAAAATGTGAATAAAGTATTTCGCAAAAAGCATGAAAAAATTCATGCCTTAAAAGAAGTATCTTTCAAAATAGATAAAAACGATATATTTGGTGTTATTGGCTATAGTGGTGCTGGAAAAAGTACGCTCGTACGCTTGGTCAATCAGCTAGAAAAAGCAACAAATGGACAAGTGATTGTCAATGGTCATGAAATTAATACATATAGAAAAAAAGAACTCCGTAACATAAAAAAAGATATAGGAATGATATTTCAGCATTTTAATCTTTTAAACTCAAAAACAGTTTTTAAAAACGTAGCAATGCCACTTATTTTAAATCATAAAAGTAGTTCTGAAATAAAAGAAAAGGTAGAAGAAATGCTAGAATTTGTAGGATTAGCAGACAAGAAAAATCAGTTTCCTGATCAATTATCTGGTGGACAGAAACAACGTGTCGCAATAGCTAGAGCACTTGTCACTAATCCTAAAATTTTATTATGTGATGAAGCAACAAGTGCGCTAGATCCTGCTACAACAAACTCTATTCTTCATTTATTGAAAAATGTAAATGAGACTTTCGGTATAACAATTATGATGATTACGCATGAAATGAGTGTAATACAAAAAATTTGTAATCGAGTGGCAGTTATGGAGCGCGGTGAAGTGATTGAATTGGGCACTGTTAAAGATGTGTTTAGTCACCCTCAAACTAAAACTGCTAAAAGCTTTGTTTCTACAGTTATAAATACAGAACCGTCACATAATTTACTTGAATCATTTAAAAGAAAGGATTGTCATTATACGGATTACAAACTTTTTATTGATGAACATCAAATTAAATTTCCTATTATAAATGAACTCATTAGTCAATATAATTTCGATATTAATATTTTATTTTCATCAATGTCTGATATTCAAGAAGAAACAGTGTGCTATTTATGGTTGAGATTTAATCATGACAGCAATTTTAAGCGTGATAAATTAGAAAGCTACTTTAAGAATCATAGTATTCAGTTTGAGGAGGTGCATTAGATGTTTGGTTCAAGTATTGATGCATCTCAATTATTACAAGCATTATATGAAACATTGTATATGGTCACAGTTGCACTTATCATAGGTGCCTTAATTGGTATTCCATTAGGTGTTCTATTAGTTATAACTCGTAAAAATGGTATATGGCCTCAATCTATTGTAAATCACATACTTAATCCGATTATAAATATATTAAGATCGATACCATTTATTATTTTATTAATAGCTATTGTGCCTTTTACGAAATTATTAGTAGGAACGTCAATAGGGACAACAGCAGCTATAGTTCCTTTAACAGTGTACGTAGCGCCTTATATAGCTAGACTAGTTGAAAACTCACTACTAGAAGTAGATGCTGGCATTATTGAAGCGGCGAAAGCGATGGGAGCATCACCTATTCAAATTATTAGATATTTTTTAATACCGGAAGCGTTAGGCTCGCTTGTATTGGCAATAACGACAGCTATTATAGGGTTGATTGGTAGTACTGCTATGGCTGGTGCAGTTGGTGGAGGTGGAATTGGTGATTTAGCATTAGTGTACGGTTACCAAAGATTTGACACCTTAGTCATTATTATCACAGTTATTGTATTAATAATTATCGTACAGATTATTCAATCATTAGGTAACTTTATTTCTCGATTAATTCGTCGAAATTAGTTACTTGAAATATAATTTTATTAAGGAGACTTTGTGAATGAAAAAGATTATTGGATTAATATTAGCGACGTTGATCGTCCTTGCAGCTTGTGGTGGAGGCGGAGACAATAAAAAAGTGACGCTAGGCGTAGCCTCAAACGATACAGCTGCATGGGAAAAAGTTAAAGAATTAGCGAAAAAAGAAAATATTGATATTGAAATTAAACACTTTTCAGACTATAACGTGCCAAACAAAGCATTGAGTGATGGCGATATTGATATGAATGCATTTCAACACTTTGCTTTTTTAAATGAGTATAAAAAAGCACATAAAGATGCCAAAATTGAGGCAATTAGTACAACTGTCTTAGCACCATTAGGCATTTATTCTAAAAAGGTGAAAAATATTAAAGATATAAAAGATGGTGCAGAAGTTACAATTCCTAATGATATATCAAATCAAGCACGTGCTCTAAAATTATTGGAATCAGCAGGTTTATTAAAGCTTAAAGACAACTTTGGTTTAAATGGAACTATTAAAGATATTCAATCCAACCCTAAAAACATAAAAATAAAAGCAGTAGACGCTCAACAAACTGCGCGTGCTTTAGATGATGTTGATTTTTCAGTAATTAATAATGGGGTAGCAACTAAAGCAGGATTAGATGCTAAGAATGATCCTATTTATTTAGAAAAAACGTCTTCTGATGCAGTTAAACCATATATTAATGTTGTAGCAGTAAATTCTAAAGATGTAGATAATGAGACTTTCAAGAAAATTATAGAACTTTATCATGGTAAAGAAGCACAAGAAGCATTGAAAAAAGATACAAAAAATGGAGAAAAAGCAGTTAATTTATCAAAAAAAGCTATCAAAGAAATTGAAGATAGTTTAACTAAATAATATTTGAAATGAGTCGGGTAAGGTATGAATACTTACTCGACTTTATTAATAAAAGATGAATACGTCATATTTTAGTCGATTTTATATCAAACACGATACATTAATCGGTGAAAATGTGTTATACACTTATGAAAAGTAAATTATATTTCTAAGGATATTATTTGAAATTTTATAGTAGTGCACAAAAAATTCATAGACATGTAATCAAAATGAAATGGAATATCATGCCAAATTGTATTAATTTAGTATAAGTACACTACTTGAACGGATAAAAGAAAGAAGTATGTAATAAAGATTTAATACAGATAAGTGTCTAGTACAACTAGAAATAAGTGGTGAGTAACCCAATGAGCAAGCATAAGATTAAGGAGGCGCTTTGTATGAATAAAAAAATTCTAGCAACAGCAGTATTAGGGACAGGAGCACTTAGTACACTATTTGCTCATCAAGCTGAAGCATCAACAACGCACACAGTTCGAAGTGGTGAATCTTTATGGTCTATTTCAAACCATTATGGTATCACTGTATCTAAATTAAAATCATTAAATGGCTTATCATCAAATCTTATTTTTCCAAACCAAGTATTAAAAGTATCAGGATCTTCTAATTATTCAAGTCGTTCAAATTACGGTAATTCAAGTAGTACATATACTGTGAGAGCAGGGGATAGTTTATCATCTATTGCTAGCCGATATGGTACAACATATCGTCATATTATGAATTTAAATGGATTAAATAGTTTTTTAATCTTCCCTGGTCAACAATTAAAAGTATCAGGTTCTGCTAGCTCAAATTCTCAATCAAGTTATAATTCAAATTCAGGTGCATCATCAAGCACTTATACAGTACGTTATGGTGACTCACTGTCATCTATTGCTAGCCGATATGGTACAACATATCAACATATTATGAAATTAAATGGATTGAATAATTTCTTTATTTATCCTGGTCAAACATTAAGAGTGAGTGGTTCAGCTTCTTCAAACACGTATACAACACGTTCAACGCAATCAACTTACTATTCATCACCAGTATTTAACCATAGTAACTTATATGACTGGGGACAATGTACTCGGCATGTATTTAATCGTCGTGCTGCTATTGGAAAAGGAATCAGTACGTATTGGTGGAATGCAAATAATTGGGATAATGCGGCAGCTAGAGATGGATATCGCATTGATAGCAATCCAACAGTAGGTTCAATTGCACAATCAGATGCTGGTTATTACGGCCATGTGGCTTTTGTAGAGCGCGTAAATAGTAATGGTAGTATTTTAGTTTCAGAAATGAACTTTAGTGCTGGTCCAGGTGTTCTAACATATCGTACAATTCCTGCGTACCAAGTACGTAATTATAAATTCATTCATTAGAAAGCTTGAAACAAAAATAATAATTTGGCTATGTAGCCAAATTACAGTAGCTGACTGAATTGAGAAGGCGCTTCAATGAAGCGTTTCTCAACTCAAGTCATCCTTGCAGGGCTGGGAAGACGAATTCAATAAGAATTCTGACCCAGTCCTTTTATTTTATTGAAATTGATAATCTTCTTTAACTTTTCTGAAACTTGAAGCTAAGCGTGTAACATTAATAATGAATGAAACGAATGAGAATAACTTACGGAATTTGTAAGGAGATTTCATTGATACTACGAAATCTAAAAGTGTACCCACTGTACTTAGGCCTAAAGATAAATAAACTAGGTTTTTATTTTTTGCATCAAATTTAATACCGTTGTAACCATCAACGATAAAGCCTGCAGTACTTACTAAATTTGAAACGCGTGTTAATTTTGATTTCTTTGCCATGAATAATACCCTCCGAATATCAAAATGTCACTAAACGGACATTTAGTATATTAATATATGTTAACATCATACTAAATTAACATATATTTTTGAAGTACAAAACATTTAATAGAAAAGGTGTGCAGGTATGATCAAATGTGTTTGCTTAGTGGAAGAAACAGATGACCAAATCTTATTAGTACAAGTAAGAAATAGAGAAAAATATTATTTCCCGGGTGGTAAAATCGATGCGGGTGAAACGCAATTAGAAGCGATACAACGAGAAGTTAAAGAGGAATTACAATTGGCGTTTGAACAAAGTGACTTTACATATTTAGGTACAGTTGTTGGGGATGCTTACCCACAAAAGAATACGTTAACGGAACTAAATGGATTTAAAGTTCAACAGAAAATTGATTGGGATAGTGTGAAAATTGATAATGAAATTACAGATATTCGTTGGTTCGATAAATCTGATACAACCTTAATCGCACCAGCTGTTATAAAATGGATTGAGACCTTTTCAGAGAGAAAGTAGGGAGAAAATGGAAATACGACCATATTCGATTCACGATCAACCACTATTAAATGCGTTTGAAATATTAGCAGAAGATAGAAAATTCACTCGAACGCCTAATGATAATATTGCATCGGCTAAAGGGGACAATGAGCGTCATCCAACACTTGTTATGTTAAATGATCAATGTGTGGGTTTCTTTACATTGCATGAAGGTCAAGGGGTTAAACCGTATAGTAATCATCAAGATGCTATATTTTTCCGTTCATTTAGTGTAGATGCACGATATCGTGGTCAAGGTGTTGGAAAAGCTGTGATTCAACAACTACCAAGCTATATAAAAGCAATGTTTCCCTATATTAATGAAATAGTGTTGACTGTAAATACTGACAATGACAAAGCGATGGCGTTGTATAAACAAGCCAAATATTCAATAACTGGAGAGACACTTTTAGAAGGTCGACCAGTTTATATTATGAATTTGAACATATAGCTTTTATAAATGTGCGCATTAAAAAAGTGCCATTACAATCAATATGAAATAAATGAGGTAGGACAAGGCATTCATAAAGGCTTCTGTCCCAATCTCGATAACTTATTTCAAGATTGTATGGCACTTGTTGTTTTATCAATTTAATGATTGATGTTTTGCTCTGAAGTTTGTGAAACTTCTTGTGAAGGCTTTCCACTCAATTTAGGATGCTTAATTAATAATGCAGTAATCCACGCTGTGATAGGGATACTAATCGCTACAGCAATTCCACCGAGTAAGATAGAAATGAATTCTTGCGCAAATATCTTTGAGTTAATAATGTGTCCAAAAGAATAATGTAATTGGAAAAACCAAAAGAATAGTGTTAATTGACCTCCAAAATAAGCTAAATATATTGTATTGGCAGAAGTTGCTAAAATTTCTCTCCCTACACGCATACCTGATTGGAACAATGCCTTGCGTGAAAGATTAGGATTGGTTTCATTGAGCTCATACATAGGCGAACTTATTGTTATCGTTAAGTCAATGACAGCTGCAATAACAGCTAAAACAACCGTAAATACTGAGAATTGAACCATATCGATACCGATATTCATTGAAAAAATATAGGTTTCATCTTGTTGTTCCGTAGTAAACCCTTGTAGATGGCCAATACTTATAGATAAATAAATGCCTAATATTAATAATATCGTAGTTAATATTGTAGCAATAAAAGCAGCCTTGGTTTTAATATTGTAACTATTTAAAATAAACAAGTTACAAGCAGCAATGACGATACAAAATATTAATGAAACTAAATAAATAGGTGTTCCAAATAAAATGAACACAATACTGATTAGTAAGATCATAAAGTTTAGGAATAACGTTAAGTATGAAACTAATCCTTTTTTACCGCCGAAAATAAGCATTAAAATAAATAAAATTAGTGCTAGTAGGACGACTGCATTCATCTTGTCACACCCTTCCATTTCATCCACATAACCATCAGACTAATCGTAATTGGAATCGTGAGTACGATACCAATACCACCTGTTATAGCACGAGCGATTTCTAAAGACCAATTCATCGAAATCGTATATGTAAATGTGTTAGCATTTTTTAAATAAATTAGGAACATTGGCAAACTTCCTGATAAGTAGGAGAAAAGTAAAATATTTGTCATAGTTCCCATAATATCCTGTCCTATATTACGACCTGCTAGAGCCCAACGCGATAAAGAAATGTTAGGCGTACGTTGTAAGATTTCATACATACCACTTGATATTGTAATGGCGACATCCATTACAGCGCCTAAAGATCCAATAAGCACGGATGCTAAGAATATATCTTTAGGTGGTAATGTTAGAAAACTCATTGTTTCATATTTAATACCAGCTCCATTGGTTAATTGAATAATGATTTGAGTGATACCAATACATAAAAATGTACCTAATAACGTACCGATTGTTGTGATCCAAGTGCGCATATGCCAACCGGTTACGAGCAATAGCGTGACAATGGTAGACAGCACGATTGCCACACTCATTAGAATGAATAGGTTAGTAGATGGATGTTTATCATGGATTGCAATAGCTATTAAAATAGCACCAGTGTTAAAGATAAGTGACAGGATAGACTGTAAACCTACATTACGTCCAACTAGTAGTAAGGACATAATAAATATACCTACAATTGCTACAGAAAGACTATCGCGTTTTTTTTCTAAGATCGTTGCATCTTTCGGGCTGTTTTGAATATGCATTAAGACCTTATTATTTTTACTAAAGTGCTCTGAATCTGCTTGCGATTTGACATAGGTATTATCTATTGTGGTAGATTCACCTTTATATTTACCATTTAATATTTCTATTGTTAAATGTTGTTTGTATTTGAAGTCGGTATTATGTTGTTCATCAACGACTTTGTGAGCGTTACTCGTTTCTACATGTGTCACTTTACCGATAGGGGTGTTATAGAAACGTGCATTGAAAAACGTAAAAATAAAGGCGCCGATGATAAATAAGCCGATAATTACAATAATGTAATTCATTATACGATGACTAAAATAGTTGCGATTTTGTGCATTCATTATATTTAACCCTCATTTATAACTCGAAATTCTACGCTTTAATAAGTCAGAGTGATTATACGCTCCTCAACTGTATTATTCAAATAGTAGCTATTTGAATTATGACATATCACCTCATACTGTTAATGGTATGTCGACACTTTACTTAGAAGTTGATGTATTAAATTCGATAAATTGAGAATATCTACTTTTTTATTATCTTTTTTGAAGGCGACGCAAAAGGAGCGTTTTAATTCTGTATGCGCTAATGATATATCACATAATGCCTCCATCTCATTCTCCAACGTTAAATAATCAGGCAAGATGACATAGCCACGGTGATGTTTAAGTAAATAGTGTGCTAGGGATTTCGTTCCAATGATATGAATTGGTAACTTTAAAGTATGTTGTAAACGGTTTTCTATAGTTGTTGCTAAAGGTTTCAAAGTAAATAGTTGTGTTTCAGCTAGTTGAGTTAGTGGCGGATTTATAGATAAAGCAATCACATCATCTTTAGGCACATAAACATGGTATGTTTCTTCAAATAATGGTTTGAGTGATAAATTAGCGTTCTTCTGAAGAGCCGTGTTTATTTCGACCAATCCAATATCAATTTTACCAGTATATAGCGCTTCAGAAATCTCAGATGGTGACATCATATGAGGAACAATTATGCTATCATATTGGCGCTCAAACGCTTGAATGATTGCAGTAATCATTTGAGAAATATAGCTCTCTTCAAACCCAATATTAAGTATGCGCGCATTTTTGTGATTAGTTTGTTGAAATAACGCTACTGTTTCGTCTAATTGCTCCAAAATCTGAGTCGCCTGAGTGAGTAATGCTTTACCATGAGATGTTAAATGGATGTTTCGCCCTTGTCTATTAAATAAAGTAACTTGTAGTTCTTGTTCTAACAATGTGATTTGTCGACTTATTGCAGATTGGGCAATATTCAACTCGAGTGCTGCTTCAGAGAGATGTTCTCGACGTGCAACTTCTACGAAATATTTTAATTGTTTAATTTCCAAATGAATGCTCCTTTCTACTGTGCGCATAACATTTTATTGTCGATTGTTCTAATTTTTAGAATTAAGTCATCTAATTAATATATTGTTCAGATAAATATTTTACATTATATTAATTATTATTAACAGTAAATTTTCTGAAAATTCTCAAAAGGAGTGGGCATCATGTTTGATGAAAGATTAAAAAGAGGATTATATGATTACCGTGAGGAACATGATGCATGCGGTATTGGCTTCTACGCAAACATGAATAATTTAAGGTCGCACGATATTATTGAAAAATCACTTGAAATGTTACGTCGACTTGACCATCGTGGTGGTGTTGGTGCAGATGGTATAACAGGTGATGGTGCAGGTATTATGACCGAAATACCATTTCAATTTTTTGAAGCACATGTCGATTTAGACTTACCTAATGAGGGCGATTATGCGGTAGGTCTTTTTTTCTCTAACGAAAAGATACAAGGTACGACACACGAATCGCAATTTAATCATTACTTTCAAAGTGAAGGCCTAAAAGTAATTGGCTATCGAGATGTACCTGTTGATGTCAACGCCATAGCGCCTCATGTTGCATCTACAATGCCACACATTCAACAAGTGTTTATAGATATTCGATCAGTTGTAACGCCGGTTAAACCATTATATATTGCAAGAAAGCAAATAGAGCAATATGCAGAACAGCACGACTTAGGTCTTTATTTTACAAGCTTATCCCACAAGACGATTGTATATAAGGGGTGGTTACGCTCAGATCAAATTAAAAAATTATATTTAGATTTAAATCATGAAGATTATCAATCTAAGCTAGGTTTAGTACATTCAAGATTTAGTACAAACACTTTTCCGAGTTGGAAACGTGCACATCCCAATCGTTTATTAATGCATAATGGTGAAATCAACACAATTAAAGGTAATGTGAATTGGATGAGAGCACGTCAAAGACAATTAATTCAAACATTATTTGGCGAAGAGCATAGTAAAATACAGAACATTGTTGATGAAGATGGAAGTGATTCAGCAATTGTAGACAATGCGCTAGAATTTCTATCATTGGCAATGGAACCTGAAGAAGCTGCGATGTTGCTTATCCCTGAACCATGGTTATATAACAAAGAAAATGATGCGAATGTTCGTGCGTTCTATGAGTTTTATAGTTATTTGATGGAACCATGGGATGGTCCAACGATGATTTCGTTCTGTAATGGAGATAAAATTGGTGCATTAACTGACCGTAATGGATTACGACCAGGTCGCTATACAATTACAAAAGATAATTTTATTGTCTTTTCATCTGAAGTAGGTGTTGTGGATGTACCAGAAGACAATGTTGCTTACAAAGGACAACTTAATCCTGGAAAGTTACTTCTTGTAGATTTTGAGTCACGTCAAGTGATTGAAAATAATGAGTTGAAAGCGCGTATTGCCAGTCAATATCCTTATAAGAAGTGGTTAGATAACAATAAAATAGATTTACAATTAGAAGCGCAAACCTATCGCCAGCCTTCATTGAATCACAAGATAATATTTAAGTTACAACGTCAATTTGGATATACCAAAGAAGATATATATAAATATATGGCTGAGTTAGTGAAAGGTAAGAAAGATCCAATCGGTGCGATGGGGTATGATGCACCACTTGCCGTATTAAACGAGAGACCAGAATCATTATTTAATTACTTTAAACAGTTATTTGCACAAGTAACCAATCCGCCTATTGATGCCTATCGTGAAAAGATTGTAACGAGTGAATTATCATATTTAGATGGAGAAGGTAACTTATTCCATCCGGATGAAACGGTATTGGATCGTATTCAATTAGCGAAACCGGTCCTGACTTTAACGCAACTCAATAGGATTAAACAAAGTAAGTTTAACGTGAAACACTTGTCTACACTATATCAAGATCATCTTGAAGCGGCATTGGAAAGATTAGGTGACGCTGCGATACAAGCTACACGAGAAGGTTATACGATATTAGTCCTAGATGATAGTGAACTCATTGATTGTCATATCGAGGATGGAGCATCGAAACAATGCTACGCTATGCCAATACTTCTGGCTATCAGTCATATTCATCAGTTATTGATAAGAGAAGGCTTACGCATGGATACGAGCTTAGTAGCGCTATCTGGTGAAACGCGTGAGGTACACCATGTGGCATGTTTATTAGGATATGGTGCGAATGCGGTCATTCCATATTTAGCACAACAAACCATTGCCCATTTAACTGAAACACATCGTTTAGAAGGCACGATTTCAGATAATGTTGAAACTTACACACGTGTTCTATCAGAAGGTGTTATTAAGGTGATGGCGAAAATGGGTATCTCAACTGTTCAAAGTTATCAAGGGGCTCAAATCTTTGAAGCGGTTGGTTTATCCCAAGATGTAATTGATGCTTATTTTACTGGAACACAATCTAAATTATCAGGGTTAAGTATTCAACAAATTGACGTTGAGAATAAAATGCGTCAACAAAGACATAATGAGTACCTTGATTCGGGAAGTGTCTTCCAGTGGCGCCAACAAGGTCAACATCACGTATTTAATCCTACAACCATACACATGTTACAACATGCATGTCGTGAGAATGACTATACACAGTTTAAAGCTTTTTCTAATGCTGTACATGATCAAAGAAACGATCATTTACGTGATTTATTAGAATTTAAAGCACAGCAACCGGTTCATATTAGTGAGGTTGAGCCAGTAGAAACTATTGTTAAACGTTTTAATACAGGTGCGATGAGTTACGGTTCTATTTCTGAAGAAGCGCATCAAACATTGGCCCAAGCCATGAATCGTCTTGGTGGTAAAAGTAACAGTGGTGAAGGTGGCGAAAATCCCAAACGGTATGAAATTCAAGCGGATGGAAGTGTGTTATCAAGTGCGATTAAGCAAGTGGCTTCAGGGCGTTTTGGTGTAACGAGCGAGTACTTACAACATGCAAAAGAGTTACAAATTAAAGTTGCTCAAGGTGCTAAGCCGGGTGAAGGTGGACAGTTACCTGGAACGAAAGTTTATCCATGGATCGCTGAAACACGTGGTTCAACGCCAGGTATTGGGTTGATTTCACCACCGCCTCATCATGATATTTATTCAATTGAAGATTTAGGGCAACTTATTCATGATTTAAAGAACGCGAATAGAAATGCAGACGTAGCAGTTAAATTAGTTTCAAAAACAGGAATCGGAACCATTGCATCAGGTGTTGCTAAAGCATTTGCAGATAAAATTGTCGTGAGTGGATATGACGGAGGTACAGGTGCATCGCCTAAGACAAGTATTCAACACGCTGGGTTGCCTTGGGAACTTGGCTTAGCTGAAACACATCAAACATTGAAATTAAATCATTTACGTAGCCGTGTCCGCTTAGAAACAGATGGTAAGTTGATGACGGGTAGGGATGTGGCATTAGCATGTGCATTAGGTGCTGAAGAATTTGGATTTGCGACTGCGCCATTAGTTGTTTTAGGGTGCATCATGATGCGTGTTTGTCATAATGATACATGCCCAGTAGGTATTGCGACACAGAATAAAGATTTGAGAGCACTATTTAGAGGTAAGGCTGACCACGTTGTTAACTTTATGCATTTTATTGCTGAAGAGTTAAGAGAGGTCTTAGCTTCATTAGGATTAAGAACGGTTGAAGAATTGATCGGACGTACCGATTTATTACAACGTTCAAGTCGAATCGATGAACGTTCGAAAGCAGCAACATTGGATATCGAAAAGTTATTGGATTCAGTTGATGGGCCTAATGCAAAAGAAATCAATCAAAATCATCATTTAGATATCGGTTTCGATTTAAATTATCTTTATAAAGATGCTAAGCAAAGTATTGAGGATGGAAAAGTATTTAAAGGGAACTATGTGATTAATAATGAACAACGAGATGTAGGGGTTATTACAGGAAGCTATATTACACAGCAACACGGTGCTAATGGCTTACCAGAAGCAACTATTGTAGCTGAAACGCAGGGACATGCAGGACAGAGTTTAGCAGCATTCGCACCGTCAGGATTGTTAATTCAACATACAGGTGATGCAAATGATTACGTTGGTAAAGGTTTATCAGGCGGTATAGTTGTTGTTAAAGCGCCAAATAAACAGCGAGAACGTGAAATTATAGCTGGAAATGTATGCTTCTATGGCGCTTCAAAAGGTAAAGCCTTTATTAATGGTAGCGCTGGCGAACGCTTCTGTATTCGAAATAGTGGAGTTGATGTGGTTGTCGAAGGTATCGGTGATCACGGTTTGGAATATATGACCGGAGGACATGTAGTCAACTTAGGGGATGTTGGTAAGAACTTTGGTCAAGGCATGAGTGGTGGTGTTTGTTATGTATTCCCAAGTGATATTGAATCATTTAAACATAAGAATCAATTGCCAACCTTAGCGTTTAAGGAAGTGACGCATAATGAGGAGAAAACGTTACTTAAAGCTATGTTAGAAGAGCACTACCACTATACACAAAGTACAAAAGCAGCAGCAATTTTAAATGATTTTGCACATGTGGCAGATAAAGTTGTCAAAGTAATTCCAAAAGATTACGAACTAATGATGCAAAAAATTGAATTACAAAATCGTAATTTACTACAAATAGATGAAGCTAAACTAGCAGCATTTTACGATGACCGTACGGCAATTGCCAAAGAATTACAACCAGCAGTGATTTATTAAAGAAAGGAGTGGTCTGTGATGGGGGAATTTAAGGGATTTATGAAATATGAAAAGCAATCATTATCTGAACTGTCTTTAGTTGATCGTTTGAAGCATCATGATGCTTTTCAACAGCGTTTTTCTCGTGAAGAAGCGTCCATTCAAGGTGCACGATGTATGGACTGTGGGACACCATTTTGTCAAACAGGTCTTCCTTTCGGGAGAGAAACTATTGGTTGTCCAATCGGTAACTATATCCCTGAATGGAATGATTTAGTTTATCGACAAGATTTTGAGTCTGCCTATCATCGTTTGAGTGAAACAAATAATTTTCCTGAATTTACGGGACGTGTCTGTCCAGCACCTTGTGAACAGTCTTGTGTTATGAAAATTAATCGTGAATCAGTTGCCATTAAAGGTATTGAGCGTACGATTATTGACGAAGCCTATGAACACGGGTGGGTTAAGCCTAAATATCCTAAACGACGATTAGAACAATCTGTAGCAATTGTAGGAAGCGGGCCAGCCGGTCTTACTGCTGCCGAAGAGCTCAATTATAAGGGTTACCAAGTGACAGTGTTTGAAAGAGCTGCTGAAGCGGGTGGCTTACTCATGTATGGTATTCCAAATATGAAATTAGATAAAGAGGTTGTACGTCGTCGTATCGCATTAATGAAAGAAGCGGGTATTACCTTTAAGACGAATACCAACATTGGTGTAGATATATCACGTGAAACATTAGAGCAGACGTATGACGCTATTATCTTATGTACGGGTGCTCAAAAAGCGCGTGACTTACCATTAGAAGGGCGTATGGGCCAAGGGATACACTTTGCTATGGATTATTTAACTGAACAGACTCAGTTATTAAATGGTGAAATAGATGAACCAACAATAACGGCTAAAGGGAAAAACGTCATCATTATTGGTGCTGGTGACACTGGTGCAGACTGTGTCGCTACCGCATTACGTGAGAATTGTAAGTCAATAGTACAATTCAACAAATATACAAAAGCACCTGAAGAAATCGCATTTGAAAGTAATACGTCATGGCCATTGGCATTACCTGTCTTCAAAATGGATTATGCACACAAAGAATATGAAGCACGTTTTGGTAGAGAACCGCGTGCCTATGGTGTTCAAACAATGCGGTACGATGTAGATCACATTGGTAATGTTCGTGGTGTATACACACAAATTTTAGAAGAAACACCAGATGGAATGGTTGTTGTAAATGGTACTGAAAGACATTGGCCAGCAGATCTAGTTCTTTTATCAATCGGTTTTGAAGGCACAGAACCAACTGTCCCAAGGTCATTTGATATTGCGACACAACAAAATAAAATTATCGCCAACGATAAAGACTATCGTACTAATAAAGAAAAGATTTTTGCCGCTGGAGATGCGCGAAGAGGTCAGAGTTTGGTAGTTTGGGCAATTAAAGAAGGGCGTGGCGTTGCTCAATCAGTAGATCACTTCTTAAAACAAAAGGTATTCGTGTAAGTTCAATGACGTATAAGCGCTTACTAAAAATAAAAATGAATAATTTTACATTTTGACTATAAAAGTGATTGACTTCCAATGAACCGTGGTATATGATATTTATTGTGTTCATTGGAGGAATACCCAAGTCCGGCTGAAGGGATCGGTCTTGAAAACCGACAGGGCCTTAACGGGCCGCGGGGGTTCGAATCCCTCTTCCTCCGCCATTATAATTAAAATCCAAGACTAATAAATATAAAAAAGACAAGTACTCAATGTTTAATATGTTGAGTACTTGTCTTTTTTATTGCATTTAGCGCCCATTCTAGAATGAAAATTCAACAATATTATGAAAGCCTTTACAAAACTTGTCTAGACAAGCTATACTTGGGTTATTAAAAATAAGGGAGTGAAAGGCGTGGCTGTAAAAAGAAAAGATGTGCAGGATATCGTCAAAGCAATAGGTGGGCAAGAAAACATTGAAACTGCAACGCACTGTGTTACACGACTGCGTTTAGTGTTAAAAGATGACAATAAAGTTGATAAAGATGCATTAGACGATAATGCACTTGTTAAAGGTCAATTTAAAGCGGATAATCAATACCAAATCGTTATAGGACCTGGTACCGTGGACGAAGTGTATAAACAATTTATTCAAGAGACAGGTGTAGCAGAATCCTCAAAAGATGAGGCTAAAGCTGCTGCAGCGAAAAAGGGCAATCCTTTACAACGACTTATAAAACTATTGGGAGATATCTTCATTCCGATTTTACCGGCATTAGTTACAGCAGGTCTCTTAATGGGGATTAATAATTTACTTACTATGGAAAAATTATTTGGCCCTAAACCACTTGTTGAACAATATCCTCAGTTGGGTGATATATCGAATATTATTAACGTCATCGCAAGTACAGCGTTTATCTTTTTACCAGCGTTAATTGGTTGGAGTAGTATGAAAGTGTTTGGTGGTAGTCCAATATTAGGTTTAGTACTTGGACTTATCCTAATGCATCCACAGTTAGTTTCACAATATGACATTGCTAAAGGCCATATTCCGACATGGAATCTTTTTGGGCTTGAAATCAAACAATTAAACTATCAAGGCCAAGTCTTACCAGTTTTAATTGCAGCCTATGTCTTATCACTCATTGAAAAAGCACTAAATAAAGTTGTTCATGACTCAATTAAAATGTTAGTTGTCGGACCAGTAGCATTACTGGTCACTGGATTCTTAGCATTTATAATTATTGGTCCGATTGCACTTGTGATAGGTACTGGAATTACTGGTGCAGTTCAATTTGTCTTCGAACATGCTGGTTGGTTAGGCGGTGCGATTTATGGATTCTTCTATGCACCACTTGTTATTACGGGATTACACCATATGTTCTTGGCAGTTGACTTCCAATTAATGGGAAGCAAACTGGGCGGTACATATTTATGGCCAATCGTTGCAATATCTAATATCTGTCAAGGTTCGGCAGCGTTTGGAGCGTGGTTTATCTATAGACGACGCAAAATGGTAAAAGAAGAAGGTTTAGCCTTAACTTCAAGTGTATCAGCATTTTTAGGTGTTACAGAACCTGCAATGTTTGGTGTGAATTTACCGTTAAAAGTACCTTTCTTTGCTGCTATTTGTACATCAAGCGTTTTAGGTGCTATTATCGGTGCTAAAAAGGTATTGGGTAGTGTCGGTGTAGGTGGTGTTCCAGCCTTCATTTCAATTCATAGTGAATTTTGGTTTATTTATATGCCAGTTACATTACTTGCTGTGGTAATACCAGCTATTTTGACAATTGTCTTTGCAAGATTTACAACAATTAAAGCTAAGAAGATGGTTGAAAACCCTGAAGAAACAGCAGCTAAATAAATTTACAAATAAAGACGTTGAAATATAAAATGCTATTTTGCAATTTCGCAGTAGCTGACTGAACTGAGAGGACGTTTAAATTAAGTTTTTTCGGTTCTAGTCATTCTTGCAGGCGGGCTCTGCAGAGAGATTTTCACAAAGAAATTTTACAAGTTAAGCAAACTGGGAGGGGGGATAACGAATTCGAAAAAATTCTATCCCACTCCCTTTAAATCGCATTAATACGATTAATAAGTGAAAGGTGAGTATACATGGCACAAAAAGATTGGAAAAAGTCTGTCGTTTATCAAATTTATCCCAAATCATTTAACGATACAACAGGTAATGGTGAGGGAGATTTAAAAGGAATTATTGAAAAATTAGACTATATTCAATATTTAGGTGTTGATTACATTTGGTTAACACCTGTTTATGAGTCACCGATGAATGATAATGGTTATGATATTAGCAATTACTTGAAAATTAACGAACGCTTCGGGACGCTAGAAGATTTTGAAACATTAATCAGTGAAGCACATAAGAGAGACTTAAAAGTCATGATAGATATTGTTATTAATCATACCTCTACAGAACATGAATGGTTTAAAGAAGCGATCCGTTCGAAAGACAATCCGTATCGTGATTATTATTTCTTTAAACCATCACAAGATGGGCCTCCAACTAATTGGGAATCGAAGTTTGGTGGTAATGCTTGGCAATACGACGAGAAGACAGATGAATATTATTTACATTTATTCGATGTCACACAAGCAGACTTAAATTGGGATAATGAAGCAGTGAGACAGGCTTTATATGATGTTGTTAACCACTGGATTGAATTTGGTGTAGATGGTTTCCGCTTTGATGTAATTAATCTTATTTCTAAAGGTGAATTTAAGGATTCTCCTAAAATTGGAAAAGAGTTTTATACTGACGGACCACATGTACATGAGTATCTACATGAACTCAATCGTCATACATTTGGAGATAAAGATATGATGACGGTAGGAGAAATGTCATCAACAACCATTGATAATTGTATCAAATATACAAAATCTGACCGACAAGAATTAAGTAGTGTCTTCAACTTCCATCATCTAAAAGTAGATTATGTTGATGGAGAAAAGTGGTCAAATGCGAAATTAGACTTTTTAAAACTAAAAGAAATATTGATGGATTGGCAAGTTGGAATATACGAAGGTGGCGGATGGAATGCGATTTTCTGGTGCAATCATGATCAACCACGCGTTGTATCTCGTTTCGGTGATGATTCTACAGAAGAAAATCGACAAGCAAGCGCTAAGATGTTAGCTATCGCATTGCATATGTTGCAAGGTATACCATACATTTATCAAGGCGAGGAAATCGGTATGACGGATCCGCACTTTGATTCTATTCAACAATATCGTGATGTTGAGTCACGTAATGCCTATGATAACTTAAAAGAACAAGGTATAGATGAAAGTGAAATTTTAACTATTCTAGGGCAAAAATCACGTGACAATTCTAGAACACCTATTCAATGGACATCAGGTGAGCAAGCAGGTTTCACTTCTGGTACGCCTTGGATTGATATACCAAACAATGCGCAATATATTAACGTAGAAGCAGCAATTGAGGACAAAACATCCGTACTACACACGTATCGCGAACTGATTCGATTGCGTCATGAACATGATATTATCACTTATGGTGACATCGAGCCGTTATATATGGATCACCCACAATTATTCATGTACCGTCGAAATTATGATGGTCAAACATGGCTCGTGGTTGCTAACTTTTCAAAAGAAGCAGTAAAATTACCTGAAGACATCAATAGACAAGGAACAGTTATTATTCAAAATGGCACAATAGAAAATGGTAAAATATCTCCATTTGGTGCAATTGTCATTGATGTTCAATAGATTGATGTAATGGAGAAGGACATGGCAACACAAAAATTCATAACGATATATGAACAACTCAAGCAACAAATACATGAAGATGTATATACCAATGGACAACAACTTCCGTCAGAACATGAATTGGTAACACGATATGGCACATCGCGTGAAACTGTTCGAAAAGCACTGGACTTGTTAGCAAATGATGGTATGATTCAAAAAATTAGAGGTAAGGGATCTATTGTTATTGATCAAGGTGTTACGGAGTTCCCATTTTCAGAATTAATTAGCTTTAAAGAAGTGCAAGAAGAACTGGGTTTGAAACATGAAACTGAAGTACGCATTAACGAGCGGATTAAAGCTAACTCGGTACCTTATGTTAAAGCGCAATTAAACCTTAAAGGTGATGAGGAACTGATTCATGTTGTACGTACAAGAAGTATCAATCATAGAGTGAAGATTTTAGATGAAGACTACTTTTTAGCTTCAATCGTTCCGGGCATTACGAATTCAGTAGCAAAAGATTCTATTTATCAATATTTAGAAACACAATTAGAATTAGATATCAGCTATTCAAGCAAATCGATTACGTTTGAGCCTTTTACCGAAAATGCCTATGATGTTTTCGGTAAAATACAACCACCATATACTGCAACAGTGAGAAGTGTCGTTTATTTAAATAACACAACGCCATTCCAATATAATGTGTCGAAGCATTTAGCAACAGAATTTAAATTCCAAGAATTTTCAAGACGACATAAATTATAAGATGGTATCAAGCTATTTTTGAGTCGATGATATGGAGAATTAAAACTTTACACTTGCAATAGGAAGAACGTTTATAGTATTATAAAACTTACCGTGCTAGGTGGGGAGGTAGCGGTTCCCTGTACTCGAAATCCGCTTTATGCGAGACTTAATTCCTTTGTTGAGGGTGTGTTTTTGTGAAGTCTGCCCGAAGCACGTAGTGTTTGAAGATTTCGGTCCTATGCAATATGAACCCATGAATCATGTCAGGTCCTGACGGAAGCAGCATTAAGTGGATCCTCATATGTGCCGTAGGGTAGCCGAGATTTAGCTGTCGACTTCGGTAACGTTTGTGATACACACTCGATTCGAAGGTGCACGGTTTTTTAATACGTTAAATTAACCGAAATAAATCAAATTTTTAGCATAAATTTAAAAGAGATCCTGTAATATAAATAATGTAATGATGCTACTTTGCGAGTTCGCAGTAGCTGTCTAAATTGAGAAGGCGCTTAAATCAAGCATTTCTCAGTTCTAGTCATCCTTGAGGGGGTGGGACAACGAATTTAAACAGAATTCTGTCCTGCTCCCATTTTTTTGTATAAAATATAGATAAATAAAAACGGGAAAGCGATATGTCCAAGTGTCGAACGAAGAACACTTTGACGCATTAGAGGGGTGTCAATATGCGATTATTCTTAAGTACATTAACGGAAATGGATTATAGCGAAACTTTGAATAGAATAGAATCAAGTTATGATGAGAAACATCAAGGTGCTGGTCAAAGACAACGTGCACTCATTTCAAAATTACGTCAAGCAGCGAATTATAATTATGAACTCGAAGTCATTGCTAAAGATGAATCGGGCGATATTATAGGACATGTCATGCTTAGCGAGATCAATTTGAATGCTGGAAATCAGTGTTACAAAGCACTAGAATTAGCGTCCCTTATAGTTGAACAGCCATATCGTAATGAAGGGTTGGGCAAAGCCTTAGTCCAAGCTGTTGAAGAACGCGCGAAATCACAACACTATACGACTATCATTGTGGGGTGTTGTCCAGAGTATTTCGAAGGGTTAGGTTATGAATCGGCAGACAAATATCATATTTTCTCAAAAGAAACAGATGCGTCTATGTTACGTGTTAAATTTCTATGGGATCAACTGGATGACTATCCACATGGTATTGTGCAAGACGCAGATATGACATAATAAATTCATTGAAATTAAGGCGATAATGCGTGATATAATGTAGAGTAATTGTTAACGGAGGTGCGGATGTGAATTATCAAGCTTTGTATCGAATGTTTAGACCCCAAAGCTTTCAGGATGTTGTGGGGCAAGAACATGTAACTAAGACGCTACGAAACGCCATTTCCAAAGGTAAACAATCACATGCCTATATCTTTAGTGGCCCTCGTGGAACTGGTAAAACGAGTATTGCTAAAGTGTTTGCTAAAGCAATAAATTGTTTAAATCCTCAAGATGGCGAACCATGTAATGAATGTGCGATTTGTAAAGGCATTACGCAAGGTACGAATGGCGATGTGATTGAGATTGATGCTGCAAGTAATAATGGTGTAGATGAAATTAGAAACATTAGAGATAAAGTTAAATATGCGCCTAGTGAGTCGAAATATAAAGTATATATTATTGATGAGGTGCACATGCTAACAACTGGTGCGTTTAATGCGCTATTAAAAACACTCGAAGAACCACCGGCACATGCTATTTTTATTCTTGCTACAACTGAACCACATAAAATCCCACCTACGATTATTTCGCGAGCGCAACGTTTTGACTTTAAAGCGATAGGTACAGAACAAATTACAGATCGCTTGCGCTTTGTAGCTGAAGAACAACATTTAGATTATGATAATGAAGCCCTTGAGTTTATTGCTAAAGCATCTGAAGGTGGTATGCGTGATGCGCTAAGTATTATGGACCAAGCTATCGCATTTGGTGATGAGCATCTTACACTACAAGATGTATTAGATGTAACGGGTAGTGTGGATGAAGCGGCATTAAATGAATTATTTAAAGACGTTGTTGAAGGAAATGTTAAAAATGCATTTACACGCTATCATCAATTTATTTCAGAAGGAAAAGAAGTAAACCGTCTTATTAATGATATGATTTATTTTGTTCGCGATACAATTATGAATAAAACGGTCGATAATCATGCAGAATTCGATGCGCTAATGAATTTTAATTTAGATACGCTTTATCATATGATTGATATCATTAACGATACTTTAGTATCGATACGTTTTAGTGTGAACCAAAATGTGCACTTTGAAGTGTTACTAGTAAAAATTGCTGAAATGATGAAAACACAGCCTGACACTGTAACAAATGTTGCGACAACACAAGTTGCGTCACAACCTAATAATGACGTGTTGTTACAACGTATGGAACAACTAGAAAATGAACTAAAAACACTTAAAGCTCAAGGTATCACTCAAGCAAATTCAAAACAGCATGCTACACAAACCAACACGCGTGGCAGACGTCAGAATAAAGGTACTTTCTCAATGACGAATATTGCTAAAGTATTAGACGAAGCAAACAAAGAAGATATTCAACTATTGAAGAAACACTGGCTAGAAGTAGTAGACTATGCGAAAAAGAATGATAAGAAATCATTGGTAAGTTTATTACAAAACTCAATTCCTGTAGCTGCTAGTGAAAAACGCGTATTAGTTCAGTTTGATGAAGAGATACACTGTGAAATTGTTAATAGAGATGATGAAAAACGAACTAGTATTGAAAATGTAGTGAGAAACATCATTAATAAGAATGTTGAAGTAGTGGGCGTCCCTTCAGATCAATGGATGAGAGTAAGAACTGAATATATTAATAGTAGAAAGCAACAAGATAAAGATAATCAAACAACACCAACTAATGGTGAAGAAAGTAAGCAAGACACAGATGTAGCGCAGAAAGCCCGTGACTTATTTGGTGAAGAAACTGTTCATTTAATAGATGAATAATCCTTTTTGTTATATTAATAGTAAGAACTTGATTTGAGTATAGGATTGTTGAATTGATTCTAGAAACAGAGATACATGACAATAAATATAAACGTATGTATAATAAAATATAAATTAAAAGATAATGTCGATACATTCAAGGAGGAAAAGATATTATGCGCGGTGGCGGAAATATGCAACAAATGATGAAACAAATGCAAAAAATGCAAAAGAAAATGGCTCAAGAGCAAGAAAAATTAAAAGAAGAACGCATTGTTGGTACTGCAGGTGGTGGCATGGTAGCTGTTACAGTTACTGGTCACAAAGAAGTTGTAGATGTTGAAATTAAAGAAGAAGCGGTAGATCCAGATGATATCGAAATGCTACAAGATTTAGTTTTAGCAGCAACGAATGAAGCGATGAATAAAGCTGACGAATTAACTCAAGAACGTTTAGGTAAGCATACACAAGGCTTAAATATTCCGGGAATGTAATATAGATGCATTATCCTGAACCTATATCTAAATTAATAGATAGTTTTATGAAACTGCCAGGCATTGGTCCCAAGACGGCTCAACGTCTGGCATTTCATACTTTAGATATGAAAGAAGACGATGTAGTACAATTTGCTAAAGCCTTGGTAGATGTTAAACGTGAGCTTACTTATTGTAGTGTATGCGGTCATATAACTGAGAATGACCCTTGTTATATTTGTGAAGATAAACAACGTGATCGCTCAGTTATATGTGTAGTTGAAGATGATAAAGATGTTATTGCGATGGAGAAGATGAGAGAATATAAAGGACTTTACCATGTACTACATGGCTCAATCTCCCCAATGGATGGAATAGGGCCAGAAGATATTAATATACCGACATTAATAGATAGATTAAAAGATGATGAGGTTAAAGAATTAATATTAGCTATGAATCCTAATTTAGAGGGAGAATCAACGGCGATGTATATATCTAGATTGGTGAAACCTATTGGAATTAAAGTCACTAGGTTAGCCCAAGGACTCTCAGTAGGTGGAGATTTAGAATATGCTGATGAAGTTACTTTATCTAAAGCAATAGCAGGAAGAACAGAAATGTAAAACATAGAGTCGCTATTAGCAAATTGATAGCAAATATAGCTATAACGGTTATATTTCAATTTGCAATAGCGTTTTTTTAATTTGTTTTAAAAAAATGTAAATTTTTTAAAGTTTGTTATTTGAGTGATTAAAACGCATTAAAGTGGGTATTAAAAGCGATATAATACATATAAACGAACTATTTATTTCTTGTCATTAACTAAAGTTTGTTTATTAAGTGTTTTAGAGCTTTTCGCACTGGATAAAGTGTAATTTTTACTGTTGTTAAAATGGATAAATGCCTGTATAGTATATATTTGTTGAGCGAAACAAATCAACGAACATTAAAACACTTCAAAAATTAATAAAAAAAGTTATTGACTTTATTGATAATAGCGAGTATAATTAATTCTTGTGGTAATAAAAAATGAACATTGAAAACTGAATGACAATATGTCAACGATAATTCCAAAAAACATTACCTTA
>NZ_JAESLA010000027.1:0-13504 GCF_017892405.1 Staphylococcus sp. GDY8P85P
GAACTCATTTACTGGCTATTTTGCTAGGAATTATGTCCCAGCATCATTTTGCTTGGAATTTTGTCACAGCCTCTTTTGTAATCCTTATCGTGATACACTGGTAATGAAGGAAGTAGTGGGGGATTATGATTTAAAGGAGTGACGAAGATGGAGGAACGTCTTTATAACTTGTTGGAATTGCTAGTTAGTTACAATACGGAGAGTCCACCGGGACGTAATACCGACCCATTACAAGATGAGATAGAAACATTATTAACACGTTATGGCTTTAGCATTCAACGAGAACAACTGTATAAGAATGATAGTATTATTGTAGCAGAGGACCCTGAAGCACCGAAACTCATATTAAATGGACATGTTGATGTAGCGTCAGTCGATGATGATTCGAACTGGCAGTATCCGCCTTTTCAATTAACTGAAAATGAGGGCTGGTTATATGGACGTGGTGTCAGTGATATGAAAGGTGGCATGGCATCGTTATTCTATGTACTTGAACAGTTACATCAAGAAGGACGCCAACCGAAAGGCGATATCATTGTACAGTCTGTCGTAGGCGAAGAAGTTGGCGAAGCAGGTACAAAGCGTGCCTGTGAAATTGGCCCTAAAGCTGATTTAGCACTTGTGTTAGATACCAGTGAGAATATGGCACTTGGTCAAGGTGGCGTAATTACAGGATGGATTACGATTAAGAGTAAGAACACCATTCATGACGGTGCACGTAGTCAGACCATACATGCAGGTGGTGGGTTATTTGGTGCGAGTGCCATTGAAAAAATGGCTAAGATTATTCGTGCATTAAATGAATTAGAACAACATTGGTCAGTGATGAAACATAGTCCAGGAATGCCACCAGGTGCAAATACGATAAACCCAGCTGTCATTGAAGGTGGACGCCATCCTGCATTTATTGCAGATGAATGTCGCTTATGGATTACAGTACATTATTTACCAAATGAACGTTATGAAGACGTTGTCGCAGAAATAGAAGATTACTTGAATCGTGTGGCTGAAGCGGATATTTGGCTACGTGAGAACCCATTACAATTTGAATGGGGCGGCGAATCAATGATTGAAGACAAAGGTGAAATCTTCCCAAGCTTCACAATACCTACAGAACATCCTGGATTTAAACAATTACAATCAGCACATCATCATGTTCATGGCACAGACTTAAAACATGGTATGAGTACGACAGTAACGGATGGTGGTTGGACTGCGCACTTTGGTATTCCTACGATTTTATATGGACCTGGTAGTCTAGAAGAAGCACATAGCGTAGATGAGAAGATTGAAGCATCAGAACTTCAAACTTACAGCGATGTGTTATATCATTTCTTAAATCATTGGTACGATCATCCAGAGAAGTAAACAATATAAAAAAGGCAATAGTCATGTGCGACCATTGCCTTTTTAGCTATTTCAAAGATTATTTTTTTAATGAACGACGAATTCGGTTCATCCAATTTGCACGACGTTTCGATACGACGGGCATGCCTGAAGGTTGAGCTGAACGTTTTTTAAGTTCTTGGCCATATTTAATCGCTTCTTGCATTAAATAAACTTGTGAATTTAATGGTGACAAGTTATTTTCTACATAATGGTAATGACCATGTTCGTCTTGGAAACGTCCTTTTTGGTTATCAGATAATTGTAAATCCATAAAGTCAACTAAACGTTTACCAATCTCTTTATCTTCAACTGGGAATAGGATTTCTACACGTTTAATCATATTACGTGTCATTACGTCAGCTGATGATAAGTAAATACGTTCATCGCCATTATTATGGAAGTAATAAATACGAGAGTGTTCTAATAATCGACCAACGATACTTACAACTTCAATGTTCTCACTAATGCCTGGGATACCAGGTTTTAGGCAACAAATACCACGAATAATGAGTTGAATCTTTACACCGGCTTGTGATGCTTCGAATAATTTTTCGATGATTGTTTTGTCTGTTAATGAGTTCATTTTCATCATAATTTTACCCTTACCATGTTGAAGGTGACTGCTAATCTCTTTGTCGATTCGGTCGATAAAGACGTCACGAATATCAAACGGTGCAACGATTAATTTATTGTATTCTGGTTTGACAGAGTAACCACTTAAATAATTGAAGAAGTTAATTGCATCTTCTGCAATTTGTTTATTTGTAGTGATAATACCCATATCTGTATATAATTTCGCAGTTTTGTCATTATAGTTACCTGTACCCAAGTGAACGAATGACGTTAATTCGCCACCGACACGCTTAACTACTAATGCAATTTTACTATGTGTTTTCAGGTGTGTCATACCGTATATCACGTGACACCCTGCGTCTTCTAGCATACGTGCCCAATGGACATTGTTTTCTTCATCGAAGCGTGCTTTCAATTCCACAAGTACAGTTACTTGTTTTCCTTTTTCTGCGGCTTCTTTCAAACTCTTAATGATAGGTGAGTCTTTACTTACACGATACAATGTTTGTTTAATTGCAATCGTATTAGGGTCATCTGCCGCTTCACGGATAAAATCAACGATCGGTTCGAAAGATTCGTACGGATGGTGGAAGAAGATGTCACGTTTCAATGCAAGTTCGTATAAATTGTTATTTCCTAGTGAACGTGGAATTTGTGGTGAATATTTCTCGTAAGTGAGATAGTTTAATTTATGAGATAAATGATCCACTAAACCAAAGATAAATGTTAAATCAAGTGGTCCATTAAGGAAATAAACATCTTGATGATCCACTTCTAATGTCTCGATAAGCCAATCAAGATCATCTGGATTAGCGGTACGACCATCAACTTCTAGACGTACTGCTGAACCACTTTTACGTTCTTTAAGGAAACGTTCAATTTCGATAAGTAAGTCTTCTGCGCCATCTTCATGAATCGTTAAATCAGCATTTCTTGTAATTCTGAAAGTAAATGTATTTAAGACTTCATAACCAGTAAATAAATAATTGATAAAGTAAGTAATTACGTCCTCAACCATCACAACATACTGTTTAGCACCTTCATTGTAAGTTAGAAATCTTGGAATAAGTGATGGTATTTGAACGATGGCTGAATTGATGGCATCTTCAGTGTCAATATCAACGAAGATGTTTAAACTTTTATTATTAAGTTTAGGAAACGGATGGTAAGCATCTATGCCGAGTGGTGTTAAGGTTGGCAAGATAGTTAATTTGAAATCTCTTTCTAATTTATCTAATATTGGTTCAGATAATTCGTGTGGTTCACACATCACAATTTCGTAATCTCGAAGTTCAGTCATTAATTCATTGTAGCGTTCATATTGCTTATCTACATATTTTTTAGCTTTTTCTTGGATAGCATCAACTTGTTCTTGTGGTGTCATTTGTGCTTTGTTTTCCGGTTTATCATATCCCATTTTAACTTGGTCTTTTAAACCAGCAACACGAACCATGAAGAATTCATCTAAGTTTGAACTAAAAATAGATATAAAGTTTAATTTTTCAAGTAGCGGGTTGTTTTTATCATATGCTTCTTGAAGTACACGATAGTTGAAATCAAGCCAACTTAATTCGCGATTGTTATAGTATTGCGGTAAGCTAATATCATTTTCTCCCAATTGAGTTTGCATTCCAAATACACCTCGTCATTTCCTCAAATATGCGTTGTTCTTTTCAATTAGTAAATAAAAGGCATAACATCCTAACTTTAAGATAGCATACTTGTTTTAAGATTTTGTAAAGATGATAGAAACATTTCCTTTAAGTATCTTTTCGATATGTTTTTTCTGTCTATTTGCTTGATATTCTTCGGCAATAGGCTCGCCTTCTGTATAAAATACAGTTAATTGATAGTCGTCGTCGCCTTTTTTCTTTTTCTTCAATTCGACATCGACAACAAAGCTTGTTTGTGAAATGTTTAATGCGTTAATGAATTTAATAATGCCACCTAATGTTTGGATTGAATCTATTTCTTTATTGCTGAACCAATCCGTTTCTTGGCAATAGAATTTCAATAGTGATTTATTTTTAAAGCTGGCAAGTAACGCCAATTTAACTCGGTCTTTATGTGTATAGCCGTTTATCATTGAGTTTGCAATGATGTAATACGTGTGTGGAGAACTTGAATCTGAATCGATGAAACTACCAAGATAGTATATATAAGCGCCTTCTTCAAAGAGACGTTGCTCATTATCGCTAATATCTAAATCTGCGATATCAATGAGTTGTGATAATAACGATTTAGCTAGTTTGAGACGCGCTTGTGAACTAACATCTTCAATCTTGTATTCACGTGCTAAGAAATGGATAGACTCTTTACGGACGTTATGTTTATCAAAGACGTCAGGGTAGCGTTCACGAACTTGTTTCATGACATAGCCTTCACGTAGACCATTTCTTGAGAATGTAAACTGCTTTGCGTCTACAATTTTATATAATGTTTTGAATACGGATACCGCTGGAAGGATAATATCTGCACGATCACGACTTAAACCATCAAGGTTGGTTAAATCATCACGATCGTTTTTACGAATGATATCAAAGACTTCATCGATATCTTTATTCGTCATTGTGTAGTTGTGGACACCGCCAATAGGATATGAATGCTCGGCTTGATGAATACGCGCAACATTTCGAGCGGAACCACCAACACCCACAAGTGCAACCTTTTGATCTTTAAGCCATTCTAACGATTCAAATTGTTGTGATAAGAATTTCTCCATATCTTTAATAGCACCTTTGTCATTGTGGGCTTTGTCATTGAAGAATTTTCTTTTGAGTGTCACGACACCGAAAGGGAAGCTGTGGGATTCAAAAAGTTCTTTATCTTTAAATAATGTTACTTCAGTCGAACCACCGCCGATATCAACGGATACACCATTTTCGATTTCCGTCGTATGTGTGATTGCATAGTAACCGTAGTAGGCTTCGTCCGATTCAGGTACGATTTTAATATCGATGCCTACTTCCTTTTTAACTTCCTTGACGATTTCGTCATTGTTTTTAGACTGACGAATTGCTGCTGTAGCAATCGGATGTAACGCGGTTACATTGAATTTATCTGACACAGATTTGAAACTGTGTAGTGCATCAATGAGTACTTTTATGCCGTCTTTACTCATCTTATTATCTTTAGTGAGATATTGGCTTAGACGTGCAGGGGTCTTAATGTTGAGCAATTCATTAATGCCTGTCGCTTTATTAAAGTTGAAAATAACTAATCTGATTGTGTTGGATCCAATATCTACTAAACCTATTCGTTCTTCCATCGTGTCCTCCTAAATGCCTAAAATAATGTTAATAATGAATACACTTCTATACCTTTATTTTACCGTAATATCACGCTTTGAAAAAGAGAGAGTGACATAATTATTGGTAATAAGTAAGAATTTTTGTAAGGGATTACAAAAAACCTTCTCAATAAATGAGAAGGTTTTTACAAAGATTTGCGTTTCAATTATCACGATGCATTGCGAATTAGTGTGGAATTTTGACAGGACCACCTGGTCCAAGCGGGATGCCAAGAAGGTACCACGCAATGACGAATAAGGTCCACACAATACCTAATGCGAAGGTGTATGGCATTAAACTCGAAAGTAGGGAACCTAGTTTCATATTTTTATCATACTTTTGCGCATAAGATAGCACCAGTGGCATATAAGGCATCATTGGTGTAATAGGGTTTGTAATAGAATCACCGACACGATAAATCATTTGTGTAAACGCCGGATGATAACCGAGTAGAATCATCATTGGTACAAAGATTGGCGCAAGAATACCCCATTTAGCGGATGCGCTTCCAATAATTAAGTTAATTAAACTACTCAATATGATAATGCCGATGATGAGCACAATACCATTTTGATGTTGTAATAATTTAGCGCCATAGACAGACACAATAATCCCTAGATTACTCCATTGTAAAAAGGCGAGTAATTGAGCGGCAAAGAAGACGATTAAAATAAATGATCCCATAGAACCAAGTGAGTCACTAATCATGCTACCTAAATCTTTGGAGTTCTGAATTTGTTTACTTAAAATCCCGTAAACAATCCCAGGAATTAAGAAAATAACGAGGATGACTAAGCCCACACCATTAATTAATGGAGAATCATCAATAAGACTTCCAGTTTTTGCGTTTCTTAACCAACTACTTTCTGGTAAGCAACAAATGATTAACGCTACGATGAGTATTACGAAAGACATGTTTGCCCAGAACAATGCTTTTTTCTCTGTTGGCGTAATATGTGATGATGTTTCCTCATCTTCATCGTAATCTGCTTGACTCGCATCATAGTCGCCCAAACGTGGAATAACAACCTTTGTTGTGGTGAAATAAATCACAGGAAGTACCAAGATCACGCTCGCTGCAATAAAGTACCAGTTCATTGCAACATTAATCTTGACACTATCTGAAACAATCTTCGTTGCAGGTTCTGTAAATGCATAAACCAGTGCATCTTGCATACCAATTAAGAAGTTGGCACCAAATCCACCTAGTGATGAGGCATAGGCCATTGCAAGACCAGCGATGGGATGATAGCCAATCTTAATAAAAATCATTGCAGCAAGTGGTGGCAAGATGACTGTTGCTGCATCTCCAGCTAAGCTACCTAATATACCAATTAAAATAATGGTTGGTACAATGATGCGTTTTGATGCGCGATTCACAACTGAAATCATTAATTTATCAAAGTAACCTGATTTCTCAGCAGCACCGACACCAATCATTACAGCTAATACAAGACCAAGTGCAGGGAACTCTGAGAAGTTCTTAATGGCATCATTCATAATCATGGCGATACCTTCAGTACTCAGAATACTCTTTATATGTATGGTATCTCCATTTCCTGGATGCTTAACCGATACATCAAACAGAGAAACGATCCAAGTAATAACGGCTAAACCAATACACATTAAGAAAAAGAGCATGGCAGGGTCTGGTAATTTGTTACCAGCTTTTTCTACGCCATTAAGTAATTTATTAACGATAGATGTTTTTTCATTTGTTTTAGTGGTCATAAAATGGCCCCCTTTGTTCGTTAACACAAAGTATAACAAAATGTTTTTTAAAATATAGCAATTTTCAGAAATTTAAATATAAGAATTGGTTATGTATAAGATAAGTACAATAATATTAGCTTATGTATATAGAACTAAATCATGTTTGTAAGAGTAAGCGGTATCATTTCCGGAATAGGGTTTGAGCGCATTTGAAGTGTGGAAAATATATATTGAATAGATACATTTAGTTTCATTAATAAGATTGGAAAAATAGGAGTGAAGGCCTTTATGAAACGTTTAGAAAATAAAATTGCAGTGATTACAGGTGCAAGTACAGGTATAGGGCAAGCATCAGCAAAAGCATTAGCTAATGAAGGTGCTCATGTATTAGCGCTGGATATTTCAGATGAATTAGAAAAGACTGTTGAAGCAATCAATAACAATGGTGGCAAAGCGACTGCGTATAAAGTAGATATTTCAGATGATCAACAAGTTCAAGATTTTGCGGATAAAGCTAAAGCGACATATGGACGTGTAGATATTATCTTTAATAACGCAGGTGTGGATAATGGTGCAGGTCGTATACATGAATATCCTGTAGAAGTGTTCGACAAAATCATGGCAGTGGATATGCGAGGGACATTCTTAGTAACTAAATTCTTACTACCATTAATGATGGATGAAGGTGGTTCAATTATTAATACGGCATCATTCTCTGGCCAAGCTGCAGACTTATACCGTTCAGGTTACAATGCGGCTAAAGGGGCAGTGATTAACTTTACTAAATCGATTGCGATTGAATACGGTCGTGAAAATATTCGTGCAAATGCCATTGCACCAGGTACTATTGAGACACCATTAGTGGATAATCTAGCAGGAACGTCTGAAGATGAAGCGGGTAAAACATTCCGCGATAATCAGAAATGGGTCACTCCACTTGGTCGTTTAGGTAAACCTGAAGAAGTAGGTAAACTCGTGGCTTTCCTAGCATCTGATGATAGTTCATTTATTACAGGTGAAACGGTTCGAATTGATGGCGGTGTTATGGCTTATACTTGGCCTGGAGAAATGCTAAGTGATGATAGCTGGAAGCACTCAGTAGAATAGAAAAACATCATATTATATAAAAAAGTCGTTCTATTTATTTAGAACGACTTTTTAATTCGTTAGTTATTTTAGAAAAATGACATACTATTTCATTCGCAAATTACCATTTTATTCTGTTATAAGCATCATCGTTAAGTGAACGAACGATTTCAGTTACTAGGCGAACTGAATTTTCATAATCATCTGTGTGTAATACAGAAACATTTGAATGCATGTAACGTAGCGCTACACCGATGGAAATGGTAGGAATACCCTCATTCGCTACATGGATACTACCAGCATCGGTACCGCCGCCAGCAGTGGTATCCCATTGCACAGTAATGTAATGTCTCTTCGCTACTTCTTTAATATGCTGACGTAAGCCTTGGTGGGCAACATTTGATGCGTCCATTAAAATAACGACAGGGCCATTACCTAAAGTCGTATCACTACCAAGTTGATTCATACCCGGTGTATCATAGGCCACTGCAACATCTACAGCAATAGCAAGATCAGGTTTGATTTTATTGGCAGCTACTTTAGCACCGCGTAAGCCCACTTCTTCCTGTACGGTTGCGCCTGCATATAAATCAATGCCGATATGTTCATCTTTGAGACGTTTTAATACGTCGACAGCGAGTGCACAACCATAACGATTGTCAAAGGCTTTAGCCGTTAAATATTTACCATTCGCAAGTTGCTCAAATTCACTGTATGGTGTAATCATGTTGCCCACTTCGATACCATGATTTTCAGCGTCTTCTTTACTTCTCACGCCAATATCTATAAACATGTCTTTAATTTGGATTGGTTTCTTATGTTCTTCAGGATCTAAGACATGTGGTGATTTTGAACCTATAAGACCACGAATCTCAGTACCATCATCGGTTGTAATAGTTACTTTTTGAGATAACATGACTTGATTCCACCAACCACCAATCGGTTGAAATTTAATAAATCCATTATTATCGATTTTGGTTACAATAAAGCCGATTTCATCTAAGTGACCAGCTACCATAAGTGACTTTGTACCATTGTCGCTCGCTTTTTTACCAAAGATGCCACCTAAGCCATCTTCAACAATTTCATCGCTCACTGGCTCTAAATAGGATTTCATCTTTGCTTTAACATTGTGTTCATAACCAGCAATGCGTTAACATCGGTCAAAGATTTTAATAATTCGATTGATTCTTTCATATGCACACACTTCCTCACGTCATTAGTTACTCATATTGTAGCATGTCGGCATTTGATTTTCTGAAAAAAGTGTTTCTAATACGAATTATCTGGTAATGATATACATAATAAGATAAAGTAAATGCTATAATTTATTTGAAAATGACATAGTGGGAAGTAGATGAGTATGATGAAAAAGTGCTTTATGTTAATGATATTATTAGTGTTAAGTGTCAGTGTATTAGGAGCATGTAGTAAAGAGCGTTCTAAGACATATGAAGGGGACATGGATGGTAAGCATGTGTTAACTACATTGTCTTATAAAAAGAATAAAGTAGTTAAACAATCAACAGTAACGACATTGAAATATAATGATTTCGGTATGTCTAAGAAAGAAGCTAAGAAGATGTTTCAAGATCACCGTCAAATGAAAGATTTAAAAGGTGTATCTTATAATCTAAAGCATAATCATGAAAAATGGGTTGAAACCATTGATATTAACTATAAAAAAGCAGATATCAAAGCAGTCAAAAATCATTTTTCTTTAATGTCAACGTCTAAAAATGACAAAAAAGTCAATATGGAAGGCACTGTTAGAGAATTGAAAAAACTGGGCTTTAAACAAAAAAGTAATATGACAGATGAATAATGAAAAAGATGTCGGGACACCTCACATAATGCTGTGTCTCGACATCTTTTTATTTGAATATTAACTTATTAATTTCAGTTTGTAATCGACTATGTCTTCAATTGAACCATCTAAACGTTTAATTACAATGTGATCACTCGTAATGTCATTTGGACTTTTAACACCGACGGCAGCGGCAATGTTAAATAAGCCTTCATGTAAACTTGTGATATAGTTTGTCACACGATATTGCTTCTCATTGACAATTAACGCTTTCTCTTTCTTAGGATCTGTTGTTGCAACGCCGACAGGACATGTGTTCAAGTGACATTGTTGACTCATAATACAGCCAACACTAATCATCATACCGCGAGCGATATTAACTAAATCAGCACCTAATCCTAAGGCAATTGCTACTTTATCTGGTGTAATTAACTTACCTGAGGCAAAGATTTTCATTTTATCTCTGATTTGGTGGCGTTCTAACATTCCAGATACGATTGGCAGCGCGGTAAATAATGGAAGACCGACACCATCTTGTAATTCTTGGAACGTAGCACCGGTACCACCTTCACCACCATCAATGGTGATAAAGTCAGGATAAATATTCATTTTAACCATTGTTTGTACGAGTGACTCAATTTCTTCCACTTTACTTACAACGATTTTAAAGCCTACAGGTTTCTGACCTAATTGGCGAAGTTTATCAACAAATTGTAATAAATCTTCAGGTGAGTCAATAAAGTCGAAGCGGTTCGGTGAATTGATCGTTTTATACGGTTCGATATTTCTAATTTTGGCAATTTCTTCTGTAACTTTATTGCCTTCCATATGACCACCACGTGTTTTCGCACCTTGCGCCAGTTTAATTTCAAAGGCTTTAACTTCTTTGTGATGTGCTGTTTTTAGAAATTGTTCGTCACTAAAATTACCATCTTTATCACGAACACCGAATAGACCAGGCCCAATTTGAAAGATGAGGTCGCCACCACCTTTAAGGTGATATTCTGACAAGCCACCTTCACCGGTATTCATCCACGTGCCTGCACGAGCTAAGCCTTGTGATAATGCAGTGATTGCACGACCACCTAATGCACCATAACTCATGCCTGATTGACCAACCAGTCGTTTTACTTTAAAAGGATGTTCCAAATCATCGCCTAGAACGATGGCATTATCGTCCGTTAAGTAGTACGGATCAATGTCTGTTTGATCACGATGTTCATCACGTTTGAATAATCGCTCGCTATCTACTTTATAGACAAATGTTGAAATCATAGCGTGATTATCAATTTGTAATTCATGACGTTGTAATGGGAACATGGTGTTACGTATGTAAAATCCATCTTGATATGCGCGTTGTGACCCGAAACTAGACATTCGAGAATTGTATTTACCGGCTAGAACGATATTAGTATACTGAATTCTTGAAAATGGTTTCCCCTCTGTATCATTCGCAAACAAATATTGGCGTAATTCCGGGCCAATCTTCTCTGCGAAGTAACGTACACGTCCTAGAACAGGATAATTACGTAAGACACTGTGTTGATCTTGTCCTTTATCTTTAAATAACAACACAAGTACCAAGCCGATTATTGAAAGTATGACAATAAATATCATTACGTTCACAATAAACTGCATTACTGTAAGTATAGAAATCACTATTATTTCTCCCCCTTTAAACCTTCTACAATTTAAATCATACACCAATGTAAATCTTTTACAATTTAAAATAAGAAGAAATTTACGATTTTTTAAAATTATTAATATGTTAGGTTAACAAATGGTATATGACATAGATGTATTTCGATGATAAAGTATGACTTACAAGATGTATGAGGTGACCTATGGAGAAAAGAAAAAAGGCAATCACGCATGAGGTTTCTACAAATCAATGGGGAAGTTCTCAAATAGTGAAGAAAGATTTCTTATTGATTCCTATTTACATCATGCTCCAGATTTTAGTACCAATCATTATTGTGTTTGGCGTTTTAGGTGTCTATGCAATGATAACGCAAGATCCACCGCCACTTTATTTATATAATGTAACGTTAAGTATCAGTTTTGTCATTGCTCAATTTGTCGTTATCGTTTCATTTTTTGCGTTACATAAATATGATATTGCTGATGTCGCATTGAGACAGTATCGTATAGCTAAACGTCATTACATACCGTTAATTATTACAGTTACGCTATTTGCACTACTACTGTTTTATGCGATTAACGTTGTAGCGCAGTATCTACCAAAGCCTATTGGTTATGATATAACACAGGCGCAACTTCGTTTAGAAGGCTTATTTAATCATCCGAGTGCAATTGTATTTACCTTTATTACTATGGTTGTGTTACAACCGTTGATTCAAGAATTAATTTATCGACATTTAATGATTCATGAACTTGGGAAAAGGCTAAATGTTAGTGTCGTCATTGTGTTGAGTATAGTGATTGAAGTAGGCGTACAGGTCTATGACTTTATATCCGTTATGGAAGTCATACCTTATTTCATATTATCAGTAGGGGCGATCGTTATATATCTGAGAACTGGCAAGAATTTAGCAGCATCATATCTGTATCATAGCTCTGTACAATTCATCTTATTTATTATTACAATAATAGAAAGATTATTTTAAATATTGAGCATGATTAAACATACATCGTTAAAAAAGATAAGGAGAGACATATGACTTTTGAAAATGAACATGCGCAAGAAGCATCAAAGCAAGCGCCATTCAAAAATGAATTTGCATCGAAACGAATTGTGAAACGTGATTTTTGGCTAATACCAGGATATTTAATCATTAATATTGTACTGCCGTTGATATTAACGATAGTTACAATGATCATGATTATGGCGATTACAGGGCAGACATCCGAAGCGCCAATGATGAAGCAAGTGATGGGAATTAATCAAATCTTTGTTTTATTAGGGCAGTGCCTCTTATTACTATTGTTTTATTTAATGCATCGTAAGTCGCTCATCCCATTAGCAATTCAGCGCTTTAAAGATTTGAGAAAACATATCGTACTAATCGTTGTTGTACTCATTGCGATGTATTTGGCGCAATATATATATGGTAACTTGATAGAATTATTACCTGAGAAATATCAGTTTAGTAATACTGAAAACAACAAACAAATCGAAGAACTCTTCAAGACAAAATGGATTTGGCCCGTATTGTTCCTAGATATTGTTATCGTAACGCCAATTGTTGAAGAATTGCTCTTTAGACATTTAATTATTCATGAACTTGGTAAGAAATTAACATACGGCGCAATGTACGTTGTTTCAGTCGTGTTATTTGCTAGTTTACACGTGTTAAGTGCATCATCTCCATTTGAAATTGGTCCATATCTTATTATGGCAATTGGATTTGTGATTGCATACCACTATAGTGGACGGAATTTAGCAATGACGATTACGTTACATATGATTAACAACTTAGTATCGTATGTGACTATCATTATTCCGCTGATTTGGTAAATGATGCATTAAATTAGAAGTAAGATACAGTGTTTCAAGAAATGTCAACTTGAAGACACTTATCTTACTTCTTTTTTTGTTATTATAGATATAAATAATGCTCATGGGAGTGGGACAGAATTCTTTTGAATTCGTCGTAACCCCAGCTCGCTTTGCTTGTAGAATTTC
>NZ_JAESLA010000027.1:13606-56865 GCF_017892405.1 Staphylococcus sp. GDY8P85P
TGTTGGGGCCCCGCCCGCAGGGATGACTAGAACTGAGAAAAGCTTGATTTAAGCGCCTTCTCAGTTCAGTCAGCTACTGCGGATTTGCTAATTAGCATGATTATATTATTTATGTCCCAGACTGATTTTAATTTATTTTTAATCATAACAGTGTTTATTATGAGGAGGTTGGTAAAAGGATGTTATTAGATGTCAAAAATTTATCATATAAAGCGGATAGACGTATGATACTTAAAAATATTAACTTTCAATTAGCTGAGGGAGAGGCAGTTGCCATTATTGGTCCTTCTGGTAGTGGTAAGAGCACATTTTTAAAGCAAATCAATAATTTAATTAGCCCGACGGATGGGGAACTCTATTTAAAAGGGAAGCCATTTAACGATTATCCTCCTGAAACATTACGAATGAAAATCAGTTATTTAATGCAACAGAGTCAGCTCTTTGGCGAAACCATTGGTGATAACATGTCATTTCCAGCGTTAGCGCGAGATGACCGCTTTGATAAAGACAAAGCAATGGATTTACTAAAGAAAGTGAATTTAGGTCAATATGATTTGAATTCTAAAATCGAACATCTTTCAGGCGGCGAGCGTCAGAGGATTACAATTGCCCGTCAACTCATGTACTGCCCAGATATATTATTATTAGATGAATCTACAAGTGCGCTCGATACACAAAATAAGCAGACCATTGAAAATATGATTTTCGACATGGTAAAAGAAGGTGTATCCGTGTTATGGATTACACATAGTGATGATCAAAGTATGAGACATTTCCATAGACGAATTACAATTAGCGATGGTGAAATCACGAAAGAGGAGGCTTTAAATCAGAATGAGTAATACAGCCCTTTGTTTAACTGCTTTGTTATTATTAATTCCCATCTTTATTTCATATAAAGAAGGATTACATATTATTAAAGATTTAGTTGTAGCTTCCATACGCGCAGTTGTACAGTTGATTATATTAGGATTTATCTTGCATTATATTTTCAAAATTGATCAAGCGTGGATATTAATGTTAGCGGTATTAGTGATTATTATTAATGCGTCATGGAATACGATTAATCGTGCTTCGCCAGTAATGCATCATGTCTTTTGGATTTCGTTTATCGCCATTTTTATTGGAACAGCGTTACCTTTAACGGCTACTGTGTTGGCAGGGGCTATCGATTTTAAAGCAAACGAAGTCATTCCAATTGGAGGCATGTTAGCGAATAATGGACTAATTGCGATTAATTTAGCGTATCAAAACTTAGACCGTGCCTTTGTGAAAGACATTACCGACATTGAATCTAAGCTTACATTAGCAGCGACACCTAAATTGGCATCTAAAGCATCGATTAGAGAGAGTATACGTCTTGCAATCGTACCTACAATAGACTCGGTTAAAACATACGGTCTCGTTTCGATCCCAGGTATGATGACAGGTTTAATTATTGGTGGCGTACCACCATTACAAGCGATTAAATTCCAATTACTTGTCGTGTTTATTCATACAACAGCGACAATCATGTCAGCCCTAATTGCAACTTATTTAAGCTATAATCAATTCTTTAACGTTCGTCATCAACTCGTTGCACGCAATAGCGCACTCAATGCACCTGATGATGAAGCATAGACGAAATGAGAAGTAAGGGCGTAGGACAGAATTTTATTTCAATTCGTTGTCCTACGCCCTTACTTTTTTAGATAATATTTAAGTGTCATCCACCAATAGTATATGGAAATGAACGCCTTGTTTAGATGGTAATAGTGTGATTGCGCCATGATGATAATTCACAGCATCTTTAATAATCGATAAACCAATACCGTGTTGTGCTTTATGCGCTTTCGATGTATACGACTGTTTAAATAATGTATCTATATTTGAATGTGGTATGCCTTGACCATCGTCAACGTAATCAATCATTAACTTATTTTCAATTTTAGAAAAAGTCATTTGAATGTTAGGATTGGTTTCATTATGATCAATACTATTGTTGATTAAATTAATTAATAGCCGCTCGAAATACAATTTATTACCATAAAATGTGGCGTTATCTTCTAAATAAAAGTGACATGTTATAGAATCGTAACCAATAATGTGTGTGATTCGATTGACCGTTGATTGAATTGGAAAATCTTCTTTATCTTGTTTTGTCTGGTTTGTTTCCATATCAAACGTTTGGTTCAAACTATCAATCAAATCACTCATAAATGTTGCTTTCTCCGAAATAAGTTGAACATAAGATTGCGTCTGTTTATCGGCCTGGATGAGCTTAGAATAACCATAAATAGTTGTTAGTGGCGATTTCAAATCATGAGAAATTTGGCTAATCCATTTTGATTTGTAATATGAAATTTGGTTATGATAAAACTTATCAGACAACATTTGTTCATTTAATTGTGACAAAGATGCATCCAATTCAGGATAAGTACGACGATTCTTAAATCGCTTTCGCTTCGACGTAGGCTGATGCAGTTTGCCTAACGATAAATTACCAATCCAGTCAATATAAAAAGATAACGGTCTTGTGAGTCGCTTCGAAATTAACATTGCCGTTAAAGCAATTAAGATGATGTTAACGATGATAAATGAGATGAACAGTAAAATATACGTGTTTTTACTATCATTGAATGCTTCGCCAAAATTATCATTCCATAATATCGTTCTTTGTCCTGGATTTCTTACAAAGTGAAGTTCATTGTTTGAAATCGAATAGTTGTAACGATTGAAATCAAGCGTAGCGATACTATCAAGCAATTGTGACGTCTTGATTTCATGACCATTTGTTATTTTAGGTTGTTCAATTTTATCTTTATAAATATAAACAAGGTAGGTTCCTTCTTTTGATATAACTGAATTCGCATTATTGATATTTTTTAACAATGTTGATTTTATGTTTGTATGACGCTTTGACTTAGGATAGAGAATGTCTCCATTTTTTCGAACAAAATATAAGTCAACATGACGCTTTTCGGCAAGTGATTTTAGATTATCATTGGGTGCTTGAGTGATGCCATACGTCTCTAAGTATGTAGATTCAATTTCATTAATATCCCAGTAAATATTAGGCAATACTTTAAAAAATAGTATGATAACTAAGATACACGTAATAGTAAAGTTTAGAAGGACAAATATCGTCATATACTTAAGAAATTTTAATGTGAATTTATTAATCATCGCGATCTTCCTTAAACATGTAACCTTTACTACGTACAGTTTTAATCATTTTAGGTGCATTCGGCGTGGTTTCAATCTTCTTCCGTAATGTTCTAATATGAACCATTAGAGTATTATCATCCACGCCGGTATCATATCCCCAGACTTTAGCATAGAGCTGATCTTTAGTCAGTACTTGGTTTTTATTTTTAATAAGATAGGTTAATAAATTATATTCACGATTTGTAAGGTTGATCGGTTTGTCATTAACAAATACTTCCATACTGTTGAAGTTGATGGCTAAATCTTTATAATGGTACGTTGATTGATCTGTATCGTTTAAATGTAAAGAAACTCTGTAGTACAACTCCATCGGATCAAATGGCTTTTTAATATAATCGACAGCCCCATGTTCAAACCCTTTATATACATCGATATTTGTTGTCTTCGCAGTCACTACGATAACGGCAGTATCCTTTAAATCAATATATTTAAGTAATTGATAACCGTCTTCAGATCTTAAGTTTAAATCCAATAATATAACCTGAAAGCTAAAATTCAATAGTTCGTATTTTGCATCTTCAATATTATCGACAGACTTGATACGTTGTATCCCTTTCGTACTTAAAGATAATGTCATTAATGCATTAATATCTTTATCATCTTCAATAATGAGTACGTCGTCGTTCATGAATACCACCTCATTGTCTATCTTATACAACTTTTTAACATTTAACTATTCTGATAATGATGATTTAAGGAAAAATTAAGATTAAACTAAGTAGCATTTAATTTGAAAATTTTAGTATATAAGTAAATCAATAAGCAAAGGAGCAAATGAAATGAAAGTCATTTCCAATGTGCTTGGGTTTATCATACTTATCCTTGTTTTATTTAATATACTCAGAGTTTTAACAAGCCTAGTTGAATCGTATTTTAATATGAATTTTGGTATTGATGGTGTACTACATAATCATTACGTCATTTATGGTGCGCTCGCATTACTTGCCATTTGTGCCTTTCTACAAGAACTTATCGAACATCGATACAACAATAATGAACAAACCTTTTAAAACATAGGGGAAGAAAAATACAATTGAATATTATATAATAGAACAGTTACGAAATTTGAAGAACAGTGCGTAACTGTTTTTTTATGTAGAAATAATGAAATGAAAGGAGAAAGAAATATGTCTGTCATGCGTATAGCGACATTTATCATTAGTGTGTTTATTGTGGGCATGGTTGAAATGATGGTCGCTGGAATTATGAATTTAATGAGCGATGACTTAGGTGTCTCAGAAGCGATTATCGGGCAACTGGTTACACTTTACGCATTAACCTTCGCCATATGTGGACCTATACTGGTTAAATTAACAAATCGATTTCCTGCACGTCCCGTTCTTTTGTGGACTTTAGTGGCCTTTGTCGTAGGGAATGGTATTATCGCCATTGCACCTAACTTTACGATTCTAGTCGTTGGACGAATATTATCTTCAGCTGCAGCATCTTTAATTATCGTTAAAGTCTTAGCATTAACGGCTATGCTGACAATACCTAAGAATAGAGGTAAGATGATTGGCGTAGTTTATACTGGATTTAGTGGAGCCAACGTCTTTGGTGTGCCAATTGGTACGATGATTGGTGACTGGGTTGGCTGGCGTTTTACGTTCGTATTTATTATTGTTATCAGTCTTATTGCCGGCTTATTAATGTTGAAATATCTTCCTACAACTACAGAACTTAATCAAGCCAATCGAATGTATAATAACGTTTCTGAAGATAATCAAGTCACATCTCATATTATTCGACCAATTGAAATCGTTAAGTTTCTAGCGATTACATTACTTATTTTAATTGCCAATTCAGTGACATTTGTATTTATCAATCCACTTATTTTGGAAAATGGTCATACCATGGGCTATGTATCATTAGCGCTACTCGTTAATGGTGTTGCCGGTGTTGTTGGTACATCAATGGGTGGTGTACTCGCTGATAAATTAACAAGTAAACGTTGGTTAATCATTGCGTTTACTGTGTTTATTGTAGTGATGCTTGCCATTAATTTAGTATTGTCAACAACGGTGTTATTACTCGTAGCGCTCTTTATTTGGAATATCGTACAATGGAGTACCAATCCAGCAATACAAAGTGGTATCATCGAACATGTTGAAGGTGACACAAGTCAAGTGATGAGTTGGAATATGTCTTGTCTCAATGCAGGTATTGGTATAGGTGGTATTATCGGTGGCCTTGTTGTATCAAATACGAATGTTGAAGCGGTCACATTTGTCAGTGCCTTTATTGGCTTACTGGGACTTATCATCGTGCTTACATTGAAAAATGTTCATTATGCCAAAAACTAAGCGTATCTTATGATTGAATAGGGAAGAGACTGAGACATAAATAATAAGATAATGCTACTTTGTGAATTCACAATAGCTGACTGAACTAAGAAGACATTTTAAGCAAGCTGGGAGTGGGACAACGAATTTATTAAGAATTCTGTCCCACTCCTTTTTTAATTATTGTATATGTGTGGTTCTGTGTGATCGATTGAATAGGGTGCGTAGGGCATGGTACCTGTTGTGGCATAATGAACGATGTCATTTATCATACGTTTGCTTAATTCAATATCAGAAGTGTGCAATTTGATGTTATGCGCCTTAAGTATAGCCATCTTACCAAACCAAAAGACGACATCTAAAATATGATAGGCACTTGCGAAATCAACATATTCAGGTCGAGCCCAATCAAATCGTAATAACCAACGATGCGGATTCTTACGCATTTGGTGTAACAAGTTAAGTGTCGGTTTTTTAAAATATAACGCTGTCACAACTTCAGCTTGTTGTTGACCCGTTTGAACATGATTAAAATCAACGTTGATATGATTCAGTTTCATCACATTCACAAAACGCTGTGGCTCAAGTTTACGTGATTCATTACGGATATAACAATCACCTTCATCCTTTGTATAGCCTAACACAACAGGTTTATTAAACTGAGCAAGTGGACGGCACATCGTTGTCTCGTTAATCGGTTGATATATTAATTCTAAGCCTTTGGATTTGCCACGTGCTTGTTCATCATATGCCATTAACTGTAGCAATGCGTGCGTGTCTAAATCGTATATGCTTTTTCCGGGAAAGTGCTGTTGAATTAAGGCATCGAAGTGTTTAGCTTTGTGCACACCTGTTTCTACGGAATCTAGCTGTAATACGCCACTTAATAACATGACTTGGTGGTAATAGTGATCCAGTTGCGGTTGCTGCATTAAAGCTTGAATACTCATACTGCCTGCGGATTGTCCGCATAATGTGACATTGTTAGGATCGCCATCAAAGTATTCAATAAAGTGTGCAACCCATTTTAATAACGCAATCTGATCAGATAGGCCGTTATTTTTATCATACTGCGGATTAAAATAAGACCAATCCAGAAAGCCTAATGCACCTAATCGATAGTTAAACGTAATTACAATGACATCATGTTGGGCAACAATATGTTCTGGCGTATATAATTCGGCCGAACCATGACCATTCACAAAGCCACCACCATAAAAATAAATGATAACAGGTTTCTTAGATTTACCAGACGATTGACGCCAAATATTTAAATATAAACAATCTTCATCCTGTTTGAACGTATGTTGCTTAGATGAAAAGAAAGTTTCTAACTTATTGTACGGTTGTGGTGGGATGGCTCTAAAGCGCGTTGCATCAACTAACGTATCATAGCTATATCGTGGGCTAGCATGTTTGAAACGGCGATTACCAATCGGCGGCTGTGCATAAGGAATACCTAGAAATTGTTCTATATTATGATGTGTTATCCCTTGAAAAGAACCAGCTGTTGTATTAATCGTTACCACTAAATCATCACCTACACTTATGAATTAATTTAACTATACCATGACGTAAGAATGTAAAAACAGATTGGGATAATGAAATTAAAATTTGTGCTATATCATATAAAAAAATCCTAAGTATGCGCACAGGCATACTTAGGATGGTCAGATTAATTATTCTGTTGTTCAGCTTCTTTTCTATCAGCTTCTTGTTGTTCAGCTTCCATTGTATCTTCTTTCATTTGTTTATTGATTTTCTTAGCGCGTTTATAATAAACACTCTTGAAGTGGCTTGTAATACCAATTCTATAAAAGACAAGTGCTAACACGATAATAACTAAGAAATCATAAGGATAATGAATAAAGTTCATACCTTTAAACTCTTTACTACCGATAAATGACATGCAAGCCAATAGGATTAAGTATACGATAATCCACATACTACCGCCGATTTGTTTTTTAGTGTTTTTCCAATTCATTTTATATTCATAGAAGAAATAAATTGGTAATCCTAAAATAATGATGAAAATAACTTCGGCAGTTGTTGGCCACATTGCCCAATAAATGGCTAATGACGCAAGTACAAAGGATAATGGTGCCATCACTTTTAACATAGCGCCTCGGAATGGACGATGCAATTTAGGTCCCATTTCACGTAATGACATGACGGTTGTTGGACCTGTTAAGTAAGCGACTAATGTTGCTGTTGAAATAACGGCAGCAAGTACGCCCCAATCACGGAATAATGTAACCATGACCATACTGATGATGGCATTAAATACGATAGCTACTCGTGGAATATTATACGTTGTGTTAATTTTACCTAAGAATTTAGGAATATGACCATTACGTTCCATCGCGTTTAATACACGACCAGTAATCGCAACGAATGATACGCCAGTTCCGAATGGTGACACAACTGCTTCGATGTAAAGCAAGATCGCTAACCAGTTAATGCCTAATAGGATTGCCATATCTGCGAATGGTGAATTGAAGTTAATACCACTCCAACCGTGTTCGCTAATCATTGATTGTGGCATTGATGTAATAAATGTGCTTTGTAGTATGATGTACAAAATGGCACTTAATGTTAAAGAAATGGCAATACCACGTGCAATATTCTTTTCAGGGTTCTTAATTTCTGATCCCATATTAATGATGGTTTGGAATGCATTAAATGAGAAGATAATCCCTGATGTTGTTGTTGCCGCAAAGATAGGCGCACTACCATACGGCATAAATTCGCCTATAGAAGAACCGTAATTGCTTGTGTCGAAACCTGAAAGCATTAACATAATAATTGTTAATAACGGTACACCTAATTTGAAGAACGAAATTAAACTTGTGAATGATGTTAATAATTTAACAGACCAATAGTTTAATAATGAAAAAATAATGATAATGACGTACACGGCGAATAAACCTGTCGTACTAATTGAGCCATTATGCATTAATGCAGAAGTTGGTTTCGCCCAATCCCATGGCCATGAACTGATATATTGAACAGCAGACACAGCTTCAATAGGAATGATTGTAACTAATGATACCCAGTTTGCCCATGCGGCAATAAAGCCTAGCAATGAGCCGTGTGAATATTGAGCATAGTTACTCATACCACCAGATTGAGGGAACATTGTTCCTATTTCGATATAGTTATAAGAAATCGTTCCTATAACGATAAACCCGATAATCCAAGATAATATGGCTGCAGGACCAGCTGCAGAAGAAGCTTCCCATGCACCAAATAACCAGCCTGAACCAATTAAACTTCCTAATCCTAACAAAACAAGTTGGACCAGATTGATTTTACCTTCGTTATTATTTTGTCCCATAAATACTCCTTTATGTTATTTTAATATTCATCAAAAATGATACGTTATAATTATACGCTTATCATTTCATTAGTCAATTTATGATTTTGTAAATTTACAAATGATTGTGTTATAAATAGTTATTGATTGACTTAAATAATATAATGATTGTATTGTTATCAAACTAACGATATGGGGTGACTAAAGTGTCAGAGAAACAATCCGATAAACAGGTGTTAGCTTTTCTTGAAAAGGAGAGTCAGTGGCAAGAAGCTTATCAATATTTAAGAAATTTAATCTTTAATGAGTCAGAATTAGAAGAAACATATAAATGGATGCATCCGACTTATACAATTAATGATAAAAATGTTATTACGATCCATGGTTTTAAGCATTATGTAGCCTTATTGTTTCATAAAGGTGCAATTTTAGAAGATAAATATAAATCGTTAATTCAGCAAACAGAGCGTGTTCAAGCAGCAAGACAATTACGTTTTGAAACATTAGATGAGATTAAACTGCGTCGAGACGAAATTTTATATTATATTGATGAAGCCATTAAAACAGAAAAAGCGGGCAAGAAAGTTGAAATGAAGAAGACAGAAGACTATGAAATGCCTGAAGAATTACAAGAAGCATTTAATGATGATCCAAAATTAGAAGAGGCATTTTATCAATTAACGCCTGGCAGACAACACCAGTACATGTATCACATTTCACAAGCGAAACGTAGCCAAACAAGACAAAATAGAGTTGAAAAGTATATCGACCATATTCTTGAAGGTAAAGGCATGTACGATAAATAAAAAGAGAATAAAAAAGATCGGGACATAATGTGTTTTAAGACTACCGTCAAACGACGTCTTAAAAGTAGGATTATCGGCAGACACACTCACGATTCGACAAAATTTGAAAAATTTTACTCGTCGTTCGGTTCTGCTCAAATCCTAAACACTTTTGTCCCGATTTCTCTTCAATTAGCCATTTAATTTAACTAAAATTTTAGCTTGTGATTTATCATTTACTAATTGTTCGAATCCAGATTGAACAATATGTTCTAATTCGATTTCATCTGTTACGACGCTCTTAACGTCTAAGCTTCCGTTCGCAATTAAATCAATTGTTTGTTGGAATGTCGTAGGTGAGTAAGCAATTGTAGATGTCAATTGAACACCTGAGTTAGTTAATAACATTGGGTCGAAATCAACTGCATGTGCAAAGATTGATACGATAACAACAGTACCTCTTGGACGTGTTACTTGAATTGATTGAGATAATGTTACACCAACACCAGCAACTTCAAATGTTACATCTACACCGTTGTCAGTATGTTCATTAATAAAGTCTACAGGATTTGTGTTACCAGAATTGACTACGTGAGTCGCACCGACTTCTTTCGCTTTCGCTAGGCGTTCTTCAGATAAATCAAATACAAAGATTTTACTTGCTCCAGCTGCTTTAGCCGCAACAATTGTTAATAAACCAATTGGGCCAGCGCCAAATACTGCAACTGTATCTCCAAATAATAATTTACCTTCTTTAACTGCTTGAACCGCAACGGCTGTTGGTTCAACTAATGCACCTTCTTTATCTGATACGCTTTCAGGTAATGCATAGACATTCTCTTCTGGTGCATTTGTAAATTCAGCAAAGCCACCGTCAGAACCTAAACCAATAAATGAATAGCCATCATATAAATCAACGCTTTCATCTTTCTCATGTTTAGATACAGTTGGGTTAACAACGACGCGATCGCCTTTTTTATATTTTGTAACGTCTTTACCAACTTCTTCAACAACGCCTGAGAACTCATGTCCTAAAGTAACAGGTGCTTTTTGTCCAAGTAGTGGATCAGGTTTATCTGTAGAGATGAAGACTGGTCCTTCTAAGTATTCATGTAAATCAGTTCCGCAAATGCCGGCCCATGATACTTTTACTTTTACTTCGTTGTCTTTTAATTGCTTAGGTTCACGATCTTCCACGCGAACATCTTTTTGACCATACCATACTGCTGCTTTCATTATTACAACATCCCTTCAATAAATACTTATTACACCTATAGACTAATACTATTGATATTAGAATGCAATTTTGAATCCAGCTTTAAATGATTTATTTGAATAAATATGACAATTTGATGAATTTTATTGTAGACAACTTTATTTTTAAATATTTTTTATCACAATCACGCTTGAATAAAACTTAAAAAATTGCAATTGTGAACATTTTTAATCATTTTATATAAAAAATGTTTCAAAAAATTATATAGGGTATATAAAAATTAAAGATGGAAAACGCTCGAATGATATTCCAATTGAATTTATTAAAATTTTATGAAGCAAAGGCCGTGTGGCTCTTGTTTAACTTATTACGTATTTGTTTAACAATGGGACTACTGGCCTTTTGTATTTTGAGCTTTTTTATCTTGCAACAATAGGGAGGAGCAATCTAATGACGCTAAGTATTAAGAACTTAACAAAGATTTATGCTGGCAATAAAAAAGCTGTAGATAATATTTCATTAGATATTGAATCAGGTGAATTTATTGCGTTTATTGGGACAAGTGGTAGTGGGAAAACGACTGCTTTACGAATGATCAATAGAATGATTGAAGCTACTGATGGGACAATTGAAATGAATGGCAAGAATGTTCGCAATATGAATCCAGTTGAATTACGTCGTAGCATTGGGTATGTGATTCAACAAATCGGATTGATGCCACATATGACTATACGAGAAAATATCGTGTTAGTACCAAAGTTGCTTAAATGGTCTAAAGAAAAGAAAGATGCTAAAGCGAAAGAGTTAATTAAACTTGTAGATTTACCTGAAGATTATTTAGATCGCTATCCATCTGAGTTATCAGGTGGTCAACAACAACGTATTGGTGTTGTGCGTGCATTAGCCGCTGAACAAGATATTATCTTAATGGACGAGCCTTTTGGTGCATTAGATCCGATTACTAGAGATACGTTACAAGATTTAGTTAAAGACCTTCAGAAAAAGTTAGGAAAAACATTTATCTTCGTTACACATGATATGGACGAAGCAATTAAACTTGCAGACCGAATTTGTATTATGTCTAAGGGGAAAGTTGTGCAGTACGATACACCAGATAATATTCTTAGAAATCCAGCAAATGATTTCGTAAAAGAATTTATTGGTCAAAATAGATTAATTCAAGATCGTCCAAATATGAGAACCGTTGAAGATGCAATGATTAAACCAGTCACTGTTAACGCAAATGACACATTGAATGACGCGGTCAATATTATGAGACAGAGACGTGTAGATACGATATTTGTTGTAAATAACCATCAGCATTTACTCGGATTTTTAGATATTGAAGATATCAATCAAGGCTTACGTCAACGCAAAGAATTAATCGATACAATGCAGCGTGATGTTTATAAAGTACATATTGATTCTAAATTACAAGACTCTGTACGTACGATACTTAAACGAAATGTAAGAAACGTACCGGTTGTAGATAATGATAATGCACTCATTGGTCTGATTACACGTGCAAATCTCGTTGACATTGTTTATGACTCTATTTGGGGTGAACAAGATGACGAGATGATTTTATCTGATACACATATGAATGCCGTTGAACGTGAAAATGAGTTAGGAAATATCAATAAAAAAGAACAAGCACAAGAAAGACCTCATGACGCGACGTCTAAACAGCAAGATGTCACAGACAGATTAAACACACATGATGTGAAGGATTCTGACCAATCAGGAGTTGATCGCTAATGCGCCAATTTTTCCAAGAATATGGAAGCCAACTCGTATCAAAAACGATTGAACACTTCTACATATCTATCATCGCGCTGTTAATTGCGATTGTAGTTGCGGTACCATTAGGCATTCTATTATCTAAGACTAAGCGTACTGCAAATGTAGTGTTAACGATTGCGGGTGTGCTTCAAACAATACCGACGTTAGCCGTATTAGCCATTATGATTCCAATCTTTGGTGTAGGTAAGACGCCAGCGATTGTCGCATTATTCATTTATGTATTATTACCCATTTTAAATAACACTGTCCTAGGTGTACAAAATATTGATAAGAATATCATACAAGCTGGAACAAGTATGGGTATGACGAAGATGCAGTTAATGAAAGATGTTGAATTACCTTTAGCCTTACCACTTATCATTAGTGGGATACGTTTATCTAGTGTTTACGTTATTAGTTGGGCAACATTAGCAAGTTATGTTGGTGCAGGTGGACTAGGTGATTTAGTCTTTAACGGCTTGAATTTATATCAACCGCCAATGATTATAAGTGCTGCTATTCTAGTAACATGTCTCGCATTACTTGTAGATTTCATACTTTCTTTAATTGAAAAGTGGGCCGTGCCTAAAGGGTTAAAAGTATCTAGATAAATACAAAGGGAGGATTTTAAAATTATGAAAAAGCTTAAATTGACTTTCATACTTCTTGCAATGTCTCTCATCGTATTATCTGGATGTAGCTTACCAGGATTAGGCGATGGTGACGGGAAAGATAGTGTGAAAATTACTGCCACAGAAACAAGTGAAACGAAAATTATGGCAAACATTGAAAAGTTAATGATAGAACATTATACAAACGGCAAAATTAAACCTACAATTGTTGGTAATTTAGGATCAAGTATTATTCAACATAATGCGTTACAACGTGGAGATGTGAATATGTCCTCAGTTCGATATACAGGGACTGAATTAACAAGTGTGCTGGATGCACCACCAACCAAAGATACGAAAAAAGCAATGTCAGAGTCACAAAGATTATTTAAAGAAAAATACAATCAAAAATATTATGACTCATTTGGATTTGAAAATACGTATGCATTTATGGTGACCAAAGACGTTGCTAAGAAATACAATTTAGAAAAAGTATCTGACTTGGAAAAATATAAAGATGACTTACGTCTAGGTATGGATACACAATGGATGAACCGTGCAGGTGATGGCTACCCAGCTTTCCAAAAGGAATATGGATTCAAATTTGCGAGTGCGCGTCCAATGCAAATTGGTTTAGTGTACGATGCGTTAAAAAATAAAAAATTAGACGTGGCAGTTGGTTATTCAACAGATGGACGTATTGCTGCGTATGATTTGAAAATTTTAAAAGACGATCGTAAATTCTTCCCACCTTATGATGGAAGTCCATTGACAACTGAAAAATTAATTAAAGATCATCCTGAAATTGATGAAGCATTGAAAAAATTACAGGGACAAATTAGTACGAAAGAAATGCAAAAACTAAATTATGAAGCGGATGGCAAAGGGAAAGAACCAGCCGTTATTGCAGAAGAATATGTGAAAAAACATAACTATTTTGAAGATGATAGTAAGAAAGGTGGTCAAAAATAATGAAAGGTAACTTGTTAAGCTCGCTTTATGAATATTATACCTTGAACTTTGGCTATCTCATGGAACTCTTTTTCAAGCATTTATTAATGTCTATTTATGGTGTTTTATTTGCTTGTATTATTGGTATTCCGATAGGGATTTTAATTTCAAGATATACGAAATTGTCATGGCCTATCATTACTATTGCGAATATTATTCAAACCGTACCAGCAATTGCAATGTTAGCAATACTCATGTTGGCGCTTGGATTAGGACCTAACACTGTAGTGTTTGCAGTATTCTTATATGCGTTACTTCCGATTATTAAGAATACGTACACTGGTATCACTGAAGTGGACTACAATATTAAAGATGCAGGTAAAGGCATGGGTATGACTAAAAATCAGGTTATGCGCATGATTGAGTTGCCATTGTCCTTATCCGTTATTATCGGCGGTATTCGTATTGCGCTAGTTGTAGCGATAGGTATTGTGGCCATTGGCTCATTTATTGGGGCATCAACATTAGGAGATATCATCATACGTGGTACAAACTCTACTGACGGTACTGTATATATCCTTGCAGGTGCCATTCCAATAGCATTAATCGCGATTATTATCGATTTAGGATTACGTTTCTTAGAAAAGAAACTTGATCCAACGACTAAAAATAAAAAACGCGAGAATCAAGTACAAAGTATCAATTAATGATGCTAACCACATACAGTAGTACTTTGATTTCAATCATTAGAAGTATTGACGTAAGTGTGTGTGAATACGGAATAAATGATTTCGCTATAGCAGTTTGCAATACACAAGAAGGGAGTGGAACAGAAATAAAATTTTTCAAAATTTATTTCGTTGTACCACCCCGGCAAGGTTGACTAGAATTAAAAAAAGCTTGTTATAAGTGCATTTTTAATTCAGTCAACTACTGCCAACATATATTGAAAGCCTGAAACATCAATTATTGTCCCAGGCTTTCTTTATATCTAGAATAAGATTGAAGCTAATGGTGGAACGATGGCAACGATAATGACACCAACGATAACTACGGCAATACTGCCCATAGATTCTTCAGTTTCACCAAGTTCTTTAGCTGCAGCTACACCCAATGTGTGACCACTTGTACCAAGTGCTAAGCCACGTGCGATTGGATTTGATATTTTAAACCACTTAACAATTTTAGTACCTAATGCAGAAATGACAACGGCATTAAGGATGACTGCTAATGATGTTAGCTCTTTGACACCACCAATACCTTCAGATACTGGAAGGGCAATGGCTGTTGTAGCAGCTTGTGGTAACATTGAAGCACTGATTTGATCTCCTAAACGGAATACAGTAGCTACTAAGTATATTAAAATTAATGCGATTAACGTACCAATTGCGATCCCACCAAAAATTTGTAACCAATATTTTTTGAGGACATCACGTTTTTTATATAAAGGGATAGCAAAACTAATGGTTGCTGGTTCTAAGAAGAAGTTAATAATATCCCCACCAATTTTATAATGTTCATAGCTAATGCCTGTTACTTTTAAGAATACAATTCCCGCAACCATAGCTACGAATAGCGGTGCTAATAAGAAGAAACCATTCGTTTTTTTATAAAAATATTGTGCAATAACAAATGGTATTAATGAAACTAAGATACCAAAATAAGGTGTTGTTATACCTAAATGCTCTACCATTAGTTACCCTCCCCAAGTTTAGTTTGTTCGTTTTGTTCTTTAGATGGGAACAATGTTTTTGTTACGAATAATTGTGATACAAATCCGATACATATTAGTAATAATAATGTTGAAATAATGATTAATAATAATATTAAAATTGGATGTTGGCTTAGTATTGGTAAAGAATTGATAACAGAGATTCCAGCCGGCACGAATAAGAAGCTAATGCTATTCGTTAATGCTGTACCCACATCTTCAACTTGGCCTAGTTTAACAATACCAGTGCATAATAGGATGAATAGTAAAACAAGTCCTATAACTGATGCTGGCATTGGAAATGGTATGAAACTTTCAATGATTTTCGAAATAAATAATACGATAGCAATGGTTAATGCTTGCTGAAAGAAATTATACGTTTTCGTTAACTTATGATTACTTTTGCGTGCATTACTTTGTGATTGTTCATTTGCCATATTTTAACGCTCCCTTTCTCTTTCCCTTACAAACAGGATATTATGAAAACGTTTACTTTTGTGTCTTTTGGCAGTGACTTGCAAAAATTCGTATGTGAGTTGCACCATATTCAACTTGAAAATCAAAAGAATGAATCAACGATAAATGTATGTAATTCAAACAATAAAAAAAGTATTTAACCATGGATGAAGTAAGACAAAGAACGTTATCTTGACTTCATCAGATTAAATACTAATGATATGGATATGTTTAATAATGAATATTTTAAATTTATATTAGGCAAGTCCGATTTCATGTTTAAAGGTCTTCATAAATGAACGACTGACTTGGAATTTATCGCCTGATGACATAGTGACTTGATAAGTATAATTGAACCAATGCTCAACACTATCAATATGCATTTTATTAATGATAGTGGCGCGATGAATTTTAATAAATAGATGACTTGGCAATTTCTTTTCATAGTAATTTAGTGGTTCAGTTGTTTGATACGTGCGCTGTGTTGTATTAATGGTTGTTATACCATTGTTGACAGAAACGGCTGTGATGTCATCTATTCGAATCACGTAGATGCGTTCGTTCATTTCGATGGGTAATACCGTCTGATCACCATGATGACTGTCATCCGCTTGCAACGATGGTGTTGGAGATTCGATCGTTGTTTGACTAAATCCTTGTTTATTGGATGTCGCCTGCTTAACTTTATTTACTGCTTGTTCGATACGCTCGAGTTCAAACGGTTTAAGGATATAATCTATTGCATCAAGTTCAAAGGCTTTAACTGCGAATGTGTCATGTGCTGTTGCAAAAATAATGTGTGGGGGTTGTTTCATTTTTTTGATCTTTTGTGCTAAATCAATACCACTTTCATCCATAAGATTAATATCTAAAAAGACTAAATCATAGGTTTCAGATAAAAGTTTTTCTAATGTTTCTTCAATATTTTCTGCCTCATCAATAACGTTAAATCCTGAGATTTCATTGAGTAAATAATGAAGCTCATTGCGAGCTAATGGTTCATCATCAACAATTAACGTCTTCACTTAAATATCCTCCTTTATAACATGTGTTGGTATATGGCAACTTACCGTCGTTCCTAGTTCTGTTGAATCAAACTGTAATCCTGCTGTTGTACCGTACAATCCAATTAAACGTCTGTTTAAATTTTCTAAGGCGCTTCCTGTTCCTGTCTCTGAGTCAACACTCATTTGTCCGATTAATGGTAACTTATGATCCTCAATTCCATTACCATTATCACGAACCATTAATGTTAATACGTCGTCATCATAGTGTGCATGCACATCAATGATGTTATCTTTTCGACGATGTTTAAAGGCATGCTTAATCGCATTTTCAACCAAGATTTGAATAATGAAAGGTGGGATGAGCACATGATGACAAGCTGCATCAATGTGATATTTAATCGTAAAGCGATCAGGGAATCGAGCTTGTTCTAATGCTAAATAGGCCTCTACTTGTTGTAACTCTTTATCTAATGTAATGGTGTTATTACGAGCGCCTTGTAGATTGGATCTAAAGAATTGACTCAATTGTAATAATAACTTTCTAGCCTTTTCACTATCAATACGTACGAGTGCTGAAATCGTATTAATCGCATTAAAGAAGAAGTGGGGATTAACTTGTGCTTGTAGCGACTTGATTTCAGCATCTTTTAATAGCTTACTCTGCATTTCCGCTTGTCCCAATTCTAATTGACTTGAAAAGATGTCAGCTAAACCACGTGCCAGTTGCTTCGTTGATGTCGTGTTGTCATATTCATTAGTGAAATAAAATTTTAATGTTCCAACGACTTCTTGGTTGGTCATTAAAGGGATAACGATCGCAGATTCTAAAGCACAATTCGGGTTATGGCATCCGATTTCTTCTTTGGAATGGGCTTCTTTTAATTGTCCCGTTTGAATCACTTCCTTAGATAAATCGGTAATAATGGCCTTTTTAGCAACGTGATGGTCACTGGCGACACCAACATGTGTTAAAATATCCTTTCTATTTGTGATGGCGACTGCCGATACATTCATTAATTTCAGAATAATTTCAGCCACTGGACGTGCAGACTGTGCCGTTAAACCGGATCTGAAATAAGGTAAAGTTTTATTGGCTATTTCAAAGACATCATGCGTTTGAATCGCACGTGTTTGCTCTTCTTGCTTCAATGTTGAAAGGATAATGGATAAGAAAATAGCTGTCCCAATACTGTTAATCAAAATCATAGGTAATGCAATAAATTGAACAAGCGACCATGCAGCAGTTGTATCATTGGCAAAAATTAGAATACATGCCATTTGAATGGCTTCGTTTAATGCGCCAATTAAAGCACCCATTAAGACAGTTGGATAAGTATAACGACGCATCGTACGATAACCATAAAATCCTGATATGAGTGCGATAATGATAGACGAAATAAGGTAGGTATACGCATTTGCACCACCGATATAAAGGCGAAATAGCCCTGATACAATACCGACAATAATTGCTACGAAAGGACCACCGATTAAACCTGACATCCCAATTGTTAATACACGTGTATTTGCCATAGAAGCTTCGTCGTTAAGGTGGTAATAAATATTGCTAGATACAATATGTCCATTTTCGATTTCAATGCCAGTGAAATTTGAAGTGATAGCAAATAGGACAAATAATATGGTCAATTGCCATTGAGAACGTAATTTTTCGCGTTCGCCCATCATCGTTTTAAAGTGATTAATATTCATTAATATATAAGCAATAATAATGATTAACCCTACACGTTCAAGCAATAATATAAATAAATTAAACATTGTAAGCACCTATTCATTGTAGTTTCAGTTAAAATACTTGTTCTTTCTTTAATTATAATATGGATAATTTTAACTTAATAGTTTAAAATTAAAAGTTATAATTTATAGGTATCTAATAATTGGTTTATTGCGCTTTTGAGTATGTTGTGAAAAATAATTATTGAAAAAATTAGAGTATTTTATTAAGTCATTTCTTCTTAATTATGATAAGGTTTTCAATATAAACTAATTTCTTAAGTGAGTGTTGTATCTTTCATAAGCGAACGTCAGATGATGTAAGGCAGGGTACGCATGTTAATAAATTATAGAAATAGGGAACTTATTAAATAGTGCTACATAAAATATATGACACTCAAAGAAATGATTTACGATGAGGTAAATCTACTTGAGTAGATTAGTTTTAGGGTAATTTAGGAGGAATTTTTCGAGATGGAGTCTTCAAAACAATTTAGGGGAGATAATAAATTACTAATTGGTATTATCATTGGTGTACTTACGTTCTGGTTATTTGCACAATCATTAGTTAACGTTGTACCAACGTTGCAATCATCATTTAATACAGACATGGGTACGATTAATATTGCCATTAGTTTAACAGCATTATTCTCTGGATTATTTATCGTAGGTGCAGGGGATATTGCAGACAAATTAGGTCGAGTGAAAATGACATACATCGGCTTAGCATTAAATGTTATTGGATCATTGTGTTTAATCATCGCACCTGTCGCATGGTTACTATTAGTAGGTCGTGCGTTACAAGGTTTATCTGGTGCTTTAATTATGCCGTCAACACTTGCGATCATTAATGAATATTACATAGGAAAAGAAAGACAACGCGCTGTAAGTTACTGGTCTATAGGTTCTTGGGGCGGTAGTGGTATTTGTTCATTATTTGGTGGTTTTATGGCCTCAACCATTGGTTGGCAGTGGATTTTTATAGTTTCAATTGCACTTTCAATTTTAGCCTTTTTCTTAATTAAACATACACCCGAGACTAAAGTTGAACCTAGTGAAAACGAAACTAAAGCTAAATTTGACGTGACTGGTTTAATATTATTAGTTATCACGCTATTAAGTGTTAACGTAATGGTTACGCAAGCTGCAGATCGTGGATTGTTCTCACCAATGATTTTATCACTTGGCGTTGTATTTATCGTTGCAGGTATTCTATTTATCATAAGAGAATTGAAAACGGAAAATCCACTTGTTGATTTTCGTATTTTCAAAAATAAAGGCTATAGTGGTGCGACATTATCAAACTTCATGTTAAATGGTGTTGCTGGTGGTACACTTATTGTTGTTAATACGTATTATCAAAGTCAATTAGGCTTTAGTTCATTACAAGCAGGATTAATCTCAATCACGTATCTTGTAGCCGTGCTTATCATGATTCGTGTCGGTGAGAAATTATTACAAAAACTAGGTGCTAAAAAGCCGTTATTAGTAGGTAGTGGTTTCTCATTCTTAGGACTATTACTATTATCGTTAACGTTCTTACCAGATATTGCTTATATTATTTCAAGTATTATAGGTTACTTATTATTTGGTATTGGTTTAGGTACTTATGCGACACCTTCTACAGATACTGCAGTTGCGGAAGCACCTGACGACAAAGTAGGGGTGGCATCAGGATTATATAAAATGGCATCATCTTTAGGTAACGCGTTTGGTGTTGCGATGTCTAGTACTATCTTTGGATTTGGCGCATCATTCATGAATTTACAATTAGGTGGCGCCGCTGGTGTGTTATTTAATGCCGGTATTGCCTTAACCGCATTTATAGTTATCTTGATATTAGTACCGAAGAAACTTAGTACAAATTAATCGTGACAGTTCGTTTTATCAATATATTAAAGCGTTTATATTTCATTAAGATACCGAACTCAAATTGAGTTCGGTATCTTTTTTTATAAACGAAATATGATTTATGATTAATTATCTAAAAATTATGAATATTGTGTTTATGATATTGACGCTTAATCACTAAAGTAGTATTTTAAAAACATCATTAGAAAAAGGAGTCATGATTTATGAAAATAGCAATTGCAGGTTCTGGTGCATTAGGAAGCGGATTTGGTGCGATGTTATATCGCCAAGGGTATGATGTAACATTAATCGACGGATGGGAGCCACAAGCGACAGCAGTCAAACAAGATGGGTTACATATAGATATTAATGGTGAAGCACATCATCTTAAAATGACGATGTATCCACATAATGCTATTCCACAGGATGCACAATTTGATGTTATCTTTTTATTCACTAAAGCGATGCAGTTGCAAGATATGTTGACGCACATTAAACCACACATTCATGACAAGACGATTATGGTTTGTACGATGAATGGTTTGAAGCACGAACGTTTAATTAAGCAATATGTGAATGAAGCGCGTATCGTACGTGGTGTTACGACATGGACTGCCGGACTAGAATCTCCAGGACATACACATTTAATGGGTGCAGGGCCAGTTGAAATCGGTGCACTCGTACCTGAAGGTCAAGCTAATGTTGACGTGGTATATGACCTCTTAGCACAATCAGGTCTTAACCCGCATAAAAGTGAGCATTTACAACAATCTATTTGGAAGAAGATTTGTGTCAATGGAACTGCGAATGCGCTTTGTACAATTTTAGAGTGTCGCTTATCTAATTTAAATGAGAGTGATTATGCGAAACAACTTATTTATAAAATAACGCAAGAAATTGTACAAGTTGCAACGGTAGATGGTGTGCATTTAAACGGTGATGAAGTTTACCATTATCTAATTGATTTAAATGAGAAGGTAGGTCCTCATTATCCATCTATGTATCAAGACTTGATTAATAATAATCGTCTAACAGAAATTGATTATATTAACGGCGCGGTAGCTCAACTAGGTAAAGAACATCATATCGATGCCCCAGTTAACCAATTTGTAGCCAATATGGTCCATGCAAAAGAGCAACAACGACATGCCGAATAATGTGCTGTTATATACGTTTGATAATGAATAGATCAACAATTAAGGCGACGTTATGAGGTTAATTTAATATGGATATATTTTGAAGCGAGATTACGATCCTAGGACGACAAATTTAAAGCATTTTGTCCTACGCTCCACCTCGCTTTTTTAAATCGAATCATTATATCTTTGTCATAAAAAGTGATACGCTTAACCCTTATTAAACATGAATGATTACAAAATAGTCGTAAACGGGTAGAAGAAGATTAAGTGAATGTGAAGGAGCTGTTATTAGAATGAATCGTTCAACGCAACGTATTATCGTTACAACGATTGTAGGTGGATTACTGAGTGGTGCAGTTAAGATTGGTTGGGAAGCGCTTGTCCCACCTAGAACACCAGAACGTGAGCAAGAAACGCCACCAATGACATTATTGAATCAGTTAGGATTACCAGACTCAATAAAGAACGCAACATATCATTATAACGGCAATGATATTCCAGTAACAGTTATGGGGATTCATTATGGCTTCTCTGTAGCAAACGCGTTTGCATATGGCTTATTAGCTGAACGCTTCCCAACTATTACAGCTTTAAAAGGTTCGTTATTTGGCATTGCGATTCATATTGCTTTTCATGAATATCTTTTGCCAAAATTGTCATTGACGCCACAGGTTAAAGATTTACCTTATGAGGAACGACTTTCAGAGCTGTTTGGGCATATCGTATGGATGAATACAATCGATATAATTAGAGATTCAAGTAAGTAGTAACATTCAGTTATTTATTTTTTAAAAAGAGAAATAGAAAGGTGCGTATAAAAATGACTAAAATATTTATTACAGGTGCCACAGGATTAATTGGAACACGTTTAACACAACGTTTGATTGAAGAAGGCTATGAAGTAGCTGGATTTACAACATCTGAGAAGGGTAAAGCGAAATTAGAAGGTTTAGGTGCCAAAGCGTATATTGGCGATATCTTAAAAGCAGATACCATTGATGCAGCAGTGGGTGACTTCCGTCCGGATATTATTATTAATCAAATTACGGATTTAAAAAATGTCGACATGGCCGCAAACACGAAAGTACGTGTAGAAGGTGGTAAAAATCTAACGGACGCTGCGTTGAAGTATGATGTTAAAAAAGTGGTGGCACAGAGTATTGGCTTTATGTATGAACCTGGTGAAGGTCTTGCGACTGAAGAAACACCACTAGACAATCATTCAGATGGGGATAGAAAAATTACAGTAGACGGTGTGGTTGGACTAGAAAAAGAAACAGCACGTATGGATCACTATGTTGTACTTCGCTTTGGTTGGTTATACGGACCAGGGACATGGTACGGTAAAGATGGTATGATTTATAACCAATTTAAAAACGGTGAAGTAACATTATCAGATGGTGTTACATCATTTATTCATTTAGATGATGCTGTTGAAGTATCTATTCAGGCGATGAATTTTGATAATGGTATTTATAATGTGGCAGATGACGCGCCAGTAAAAGGATCAGAATTTGCAGAATGGTATGCGAAAGAAGTTGGTGTTGATCCTAAAGTCACTATCCAACCAGCACAACCATTTGAACGTGGTATTAAAAATGACAAGTTTAAAGCACAAGGTGGTACATTAATCTATAATACGTGGAAAGATGGCATGCACCCATTAAAATAAATGATGAGTAAAACAAGCACTGTTATAAGCTAATTGTAATTAGCTTGTAACAGTGCTTGTTGTATAGATGGAACGTCTTTATTACGTTAAGCCTTATCATCGTTAGGCTTATTTTGACGTTGTTGCTCAATTTGTCGTTTGAGTTGTTCACCTGCTGCTTTACCCACTTTTGCATAATGGCTATGTGCAAAATGCATTTGAATAATTAAAAATGTTGCACTGACTGCCCAATATAAACTGAGTGCAGAAGCGGATTGTAGTGACGCATATATAATAAATAATGGTGATAGCACCATCATGACATAATAAGTGCGACGTTCTTCCTTTGGATAATGCATGGCATTGACTAGCGGTTGAACGAAATAAAGTAAGGCCGCAATAAAGGTCATAATTAAATCCGTATGCATTAAGTTGAACCATAAAAAGTGGGGGTGCTCGATAATCCCGCCACTTGTTGGATATTTAATACATGCGTATAAACCTAATAAGATTGGGATTTGAATTAATATTGGTAATGTGCCAATAAGGCTTTTGAATGGATTAATACCATAGTCGTTGTACTTTTTCATCAATAGCTTATTTGCTGCAGTACGTTCTTCTTGTGTTTCTGCGTTCTTAAGTTTATCTTGTAGTTTCTCAATTTCAGGTTTAACGACTTGCGTTTTTCCACGCATCATGTGGATATTCTTTACTTGGATAAACATCAACGGCATTAATACAAGTCGGATGAGAAGCACAATCACAATAATAGCTAATCCATAATTTTCATGGAATGTACGACCTAAGAAGTGAAGTAACATATCCATTGGCTTAACAAATATCGTATAAAAGAACCCATGTTGATCTTCTTTATGAGAATAGTCACATCCAGCCAATAATATGACGATACTCATTAAGAATAAGGAACATTTTTTTCTCATGTCTAATCTCCTATGTGATTGAGGTCTTTAATAATCTTAGTCTTTAATACATTTAGCTTAACATATTCGCTCGTTAATCATAGCAGTTTATCGCAATTTTATGATTTTGACGCTTTTGATACTGTTATTATTTTTAAAAGCATGAAAGCATAAAGACTCGTTAATAATGTGATAACACTTAATAAACAAACTTTAGCTGATATCGGTAGCCAAGACATTATAAACTGCCAATCAGAACCATTGAGTAACACTGAAGGTAATACATGTAATAAGCCTAAAACTAATATAAAGATCGCAGAAAGTATACACATGCGATATTGAGTATTGCGATGATTGATACGCAATTGAATTGGGCGGTGGTGAATGATGTGACGATATACACATATTAAAATGACTACAACAGCCATCCAAATAACAATTGAGATGACAGTAATCACAATTTGGTGCTGAAGAATATCATGTTGAATTGTGTCAACGTGTTGGCCCTGGCTTAATTGTGTATTTAAATGTTTCGCAAGTGTTGGAATGTGATCAGAATAAGCATTTGCGAGAATAACAATGCCATAGTCTTTCTTAGGATTTAAAATAATATAAGATGAGTAGTTCTCAAGTGTACCCGGATGATAGATAAGTGTCTCTTGATTTTGACGAGTAACAAACCAACCAGTTGCATATTGGGAATGATCATCATCATGTGTTTGTACTTTAGGTTTGTGTGTCGCTTCTACTAACGCTTCCAAATGTTTCGGTGGATGAAGTTGAAATTTTATCCAAGGTTGCAAGTCATTCGTGCTCGCCATCAAATAAGCTGACGGGTTATCACCAATGTTAAATGTTGGGTGATCTGCGTAGGCTTTGCGATGTTTAATATCATAACCTTGTGCATCATGCGCACCTTTATCATTATTCTCTTTAGTAGAAATATGCGACATATTTAAAGGGTTGAAAATGTGTTCACGCATGTAAGTTGAATAGGGAGAGTGAGATACATTTTGAACAATTAACCCTAAAATATTGTAGTTCATATTCGAATATTCAAATTGTTCTCCTGGTCGATGGTTTAATGAACGACCATTAATACTTTTCACAATGCCTTCTAAATCATTAGTCTTTTTAGTAATACGGTCATTATTAGTTATATCTCCTGGAATCCCACTTGTTTGAGCGATTAACTGGTTAATGGTGATGTCTACCTTTTTTCCTTTATAAGTCATATGAAAATTGGGAATGTATTGACTGATGTGATCGTTTAATTGGATTTTACCTTTGTTGACGAGTTGCATAATAGCGTAGCCTGTCATTGCCTTGGAATTCGAAGCAATTTCGAAACGCGTATTAGGTGTTACTTTATGTTTATTTTCGATGTTTGCATAGCCGTAGCCTTTATTAAGTAATACTTTATTATCTTTAATCATTAACACTGAGACACCCGGTATATGACCATCGTCCATCTCACTTTTAACCATGTTATCTATATAATCTTGAGAAGTAGGACTGAACATTGAATACGTCGGGTGCCATTTCATTATAATCGAACAGATAAGTAAGATAACAATTAATACGATGCTACTGAAAAGTATGATCTTTTTCATTTTATTTCCTCTATTTTATGATTTGAGTAGTGAACAATTTACTATGTTAACGAGATTAGTATAGCAAGTTTTTGTTTAAATTGCTCTTAAATTTCTGTCATAGATTGTTTGCTATTTATTTTTCAAATAAATAATGGGTAAAATTCAACTAAATATTGCTGTAAAATGTAACTAATATAGTAAAAAATAACATTAAAATTGTAGGAATAGCTATACTTTTCATCAAAATGGGAGTATATTTTATCCATTGAATTTGAATATAAAGAGGTAAAGAGTATTATGTTCACTCAATTTAAAAGACTTTTAATTGGTAAACCTAAAAGAAATCGCGATTTGAAGAACGAGAAAATCAGTAATTTCAAGGCTTTAGCAATACTTTCTTCTGATGCATTGTCTTCAGTAGCTTATGGTCCAGAGCAGATTTTGATTACACTAGCAGTTGTTGGTGCAGTGGCATCTTGGTATACGTTACCAATAGCATGTGGCGTATTAATACTGTTAGCGGCTTTAATCTTATCTTATCGCCAAGTCATTTATGCCTATCCTAAAGGTGGCGGGGCGTATATGGTTTCTAAGACAAACTTAGGAGAAAAATGGGGACTCGTAGCAGGAGGTTCATTACTTGTTGATTATATATTAACTGTAGCGGTAAGTATTTCTTCAGGCGCAGATGCGTTTGTAGCCGCCTTTCCATCGCTATATCATCATAAAGTATTGATTGCATGTTTACTCGTGCTATTTATTTTAATTATGAATTTACGTGGTTTGACAGAATCGGCTACAGTATTGTCATATCCAGTTTATTTATTCATTATAGGGTTAATAATAATGATTGTTGTAGGTGTATGGAAAGTTGCAACTGGTCAAGCTGAGCCACATATGCATGCAACAGTAGGGACAGCTGTACCAGGTGTGACATTATTCTTGTTACTTAAAGCATTCTCATCAGGTGCCTCATCTTTAACCGGTGTAGAAGCCATATCTAATGCGGTAACGAATTTCAAAGATCCTGGTCCTAAAAATGCGGTTAAAACGTTAATTGCAATGGGAAGTATCCTGGCATTTCTATTAGTAGGTATTGTCGGTTTAGCCTACTGGTATGGTGTTATGCCTGAAACGGAAACAACTGTATTATCACAATTAGCTATGAACATTCTAGGACACAATGCCGGTTACTATTTTGTTCAAGCAACAACAGTAATGATTTTAGTTTTAGCAGCGAATACAGGGTTTACTGCGTTCCCAATGCTTGCAGCAAGTATGGCCAAAGATAAATATATGCCACGTATGTTTAGTGTGCGTGGAGATCGATTAGGCTATTCAAACTCTATTATTACTTTAGGTGTAGGGGCAATTTTACTTATCATTATTTTTGATGGTAAAACTGAGAACTTGATTCCACTCTATGCTGTAGGTGTATTTATACCGTTCACATTAGCACAATATGGTATGGTGCTTAAATGGGTAAGAGGAAGAGAGAAAGGCTGGTCTCGTAAACTGATAGCCAATGCGATAGGTGGAACAATCACATTTATCGTATTTATGATTTTCTTAATCACTAAATTTAGTCATGTATGGCCAATATTAATCTTTTTACCTTTGATTGTAATTGTATTTTTACGAATCAAAGGGCATTACAAAGATATTGCTAAACAATTGAAATCAACTGCTATGGTACAAGATATGCCAATTGTTGATAAAAACTTGGCGCTTGTTCCAGTCAGTACGATTACGTCAGCCATTGATAAATCTGTATATTACGCTCAAATGATTGCTGATGATGTTATCGCAGTGCATGTTTCATTTGGTGATGAAGCAGATAAATGCTTTGCTGAAAAATGGGAACGTCATTTTCCATTCGGAATATCGAAGTGTTATTAGACCCATCTCACGCTTTATTGATAAAATTAATAAAAAAGCGAATGATAAAAATTATGTCATTACTGTTGTGGTACCACAGTTTATTACAAAAAAATCTTGGCATAATTTCTTACACAATCAAACGAGTATTAGATTAAAAATGCATTTGTTCTATCAAAAGAATGTTATTTTAGCCACAGTACCGTTTAAATTGCATAAATAAGATGAAAACCATAAAGAAAAGCCCATAGATAATGCGTAGCATTAACTATGGGCTTTATTAGTTTTAGTGTGCATTGCTCGCTTCGTGTGCTAAAACAATCTCATTATAGTTAATATTTTCTCTCAATTGGGTTGCAACTTCATTCGTTACTTTATTTCGAGAAATCAATTCATCTAAAATGGTACGTTGGATATATAATGCTTCAAGTTTTGCATCATGTTGTTGAAGGGTTGTAAGTTCATACGTTTCTTTGTTTTCTGCTCTTTGTTGCTTTCTATTTTTATTGTGACGTAGTGTACGTGATAAGTTGTGATATTGGTTAATAATTAAACTAATTTCTAATACGTTTGAACTGTTTTGTTCTTCACGCATTTTCATAATGACATTGTGGTTTACGACACGCATTAATTGTTGAACTTTATTAAAGCTATTTGCAAATGCTTCTCTTTGAACCTTTTTAGCATTTTTCGCTTTTTCACGTTCTACTTTATACGCTTCACGTTTCGCTTTAATATCCATTTTATTCTGTTCAGTCGTTGCTTGATGTTCTTCTTTTAATAATGCACGATTTTCTTTATGAATACGGTGTGCTTCTTTTCTGGATTCTTTTCGAGCTTTAAAGCGTAACCCAATCAATTTAAAGAAGCGGTTTATCTTTCTTAATATCGACATTTCTCGATAAGATTGACTAAATTCCATAATATTGCGGTAGTCTGTTAAATCTTTTTTAGTAATTCTTTCTTTCTCGATTAAACGTTCTAACGTTCTTGTTTCTTCTTCTTCAGCGATTTCTTGCAGTCGTCGTAATTCCTTCGTATTTTTATTATCTGGTTCCATATTGATTAAGAATGATAATTCATTAAAATATTGGTTTAATATTGGTCGATAATCCATCTGCTTTCCTTCTGAGTTTTTCGTCTTAAACGCATCAAGAACGTGTTGAACCATAAATATTTTGGCTGATTGATAGGACATACCTTTAAATTCTGACATTTGTTCAGAAGGTGTGATCAGTGGTAGCACCACTTGGGCGAGAATTAAGCTTGTTAAGACCATAAAGGAAGCGATAAACAATAAGTCATTACGATATATAAATTCTTGATTACCATCCATCATATACGGAAGTGTGAGCGCCATAGATAATGAAATGGTACCGTGTATGCCACACATCGTCATGATGAAGGCATAATGCTTCCGTTTCGGTGGCCCAGTATCTTCTTCATCATCTAGGTAGGATTGAACGTTGTTTGGATAGTAAAAATCTTTAAATAACATATACACCCAAATAAATCTAAACACGTAAATGGCAAGTGCAATTAATAAAGCGGTTGTAATTAGGAATACAATGTTCTGCGGTTCGTCATGAATAATTTCCATTACGACTTCGGGAACAATATAACCTAAAACAACAAAGACGAAACCATTTAAAGCATAACTAAGCGTGTTCCATATTTGGTTATAGTTCATCTGTAATTCTGTTTGGGCACGAATTAAACGATCACGTTCTAAACCGTGGATTAAACCTGCAACAACAACGGCAATGATTCCAGATGCATGAAGTTCTTCGCCAATAAAATAAACAGCAAAAGGCGTGAGTAATTGGATAAACATTAACGTATTACTGTCTTTCATGCCTTTATTGGTCGTTAGATATACTCTTAATGTCACAACTAACGCACCAACGATGATACCAATCAATACACCTAAAATCGTTGAAACAATAAATTGACCTATCGCATCAAATGCTGAAAAACTACCCGTTACAAGTGCGGTAACTGCAATTTTGAATGAGATAATACCTGCAGCGTCATTAAGTAATGATTCACCTTCAAGAATGGACATGGATCCTTTTGGTAAAATTTTCCCCTTCGTGATTGCAGAAACTGCGACAGCATCTGTTGGGCAAAGAATGGCAGCAATTGCAAAAGCTGCAGGCATTGGTAAATCAGCCCAAATCCAATGAATAAAGAAACCAACGCCGATAACTGTAGCAAACACAAGCGCCATAGCCATTAAAATAATCGGTTTACGATATTCAAGTAACTTTGTTCTTGAAATATGTGTACCTTCCACAAATAGTAGTGGAGCGATGACTGCCATCATAAATACTTCCGATTCAAATTCAAAATGCATCGGGATGGGCAATACGAATAAGCAGACACCTAAGGCAATTTGAATAAATGCAGTGGGAATTTTAGGGAACCTATTATAAATAATAGAACTAATAATCACTGCGAATATGAATAATAAAAATGCTTCTAATAGCTCCATGAATAACTCCTTTAATAAATTGAATAATCATAGTTTACCATGCGATAGGATAAGCTACCAAAAAATGGAAGACGATTTGATAAATAGTAAATGATTTAGTGTAAGTATTTTTTGTATACCATATTTAAGATTGTTATAAACGGACTTTGATAATGAGGCTGTGAGCATAGGTTAACCGATAGGGATTAAGTTGAATAAGATTAGTATCATCTTATATAGCGTTTTGAAATAATAAAAGTGGAAGACAATGCATTTTAGGATGCATTGTTCCACTTTAGTTGTTTATTGATATGGATGATTGATGGTTGAGTTTTCATTAGTAATTGATTGAATTACGACCTTGACTACGTGTTCGTTCTGCTAAATCTTCTGCATTTGATTTATATTTTTTATAGAAGATGAACAAGAAGATAAACCATATTGGTGAAATGAAAATTGCTGCTCTAGTGTCTTCACTAAAGAATAACAGTACAAACACAAATGCAAAGAATGCAAGTACGACGTATGCACTTTTTAATCCACCAAAAAGTTTGAATTTATTTTTATGGTGTTCTTCTGGATTTTTCTTCACAAAAATAATATAAGAAATAATAATCATCGCCCATACTACTAAAAATAGTACAGTTGAAAGTGTTGTTACATAGATAAATAGTTTGATAGCATCTGGGAAAATAAAGTTTAATAACGCAGCTGCTAATAATGTTCCAGATGATACTAACATAGATAAGTATGGCACACTGTTACCATTTGTTTTACTTAAAACTTTAGGTCCTAAACCTTGTTTAGCAAGTCCAAATAGAATACGGCTGTTTGAGTAAATACCACTGTTTGTTGCTGATGCAGCTGCAGTTAATACAACGAAGTTAACAAGTCCAGCAGCAAATGGTAAGCCGATTAAGCTAAACATGGTTACGAAAGGACTACTATTTGAATCGATTTTATTCCAAGGAATGACAGACATGATGACTAATAGCCCACCCACATAGAATAATAGAATACGGATTGGCACGTTGTTGATCGCTTTAGGGATGACATTTCTAGGGTCTTTCGTTTCACCCGCTGTTACCCCGATAAGTTCTATACCAATAAATGAATATACTGCAATTTGGAATGCCATCAAGAAACCAAATGGCCCATTAGGGAATATACCACCATGATTGATTAAGTTACTAAATGAAGCGTGACCATAAGAGGTTTTGAATGAGAAGAATATCATGACTAAACCTACAATAATCATCGCTATGATAGTTAAAATTTTAATAATTGAGAACCAGAATTCTAATTCACCGAATAATTTTGCACCTAACATGTTAAATGAGATTAACATCAGTACGATAAATAAAACGGTGATCCAATGTGGCACTTGAGGGAACCAGAAACTAAAATATTGTCCCATAGCTGTTAAATCAGACATGCTTGAAGCAATCCATGCAAGCCAATATGTCCATCCTATGACGAATCCTGCAAAAGGACCTATGTATTCGTTCGCAATATCTACAAATGAATTAAAGCGTGTATTACTTAATAATAATTCTCCAAGTGCGCGCATGAATGCGAACATAACCATGCCGATAATCATGTATGTTAATAAGAGGGAAGGCCCTGTTAAAGCAATTGTTTGACCTGAACCTAAGAATAATCCTGTACCAATTGCGCCCCCAATCGCAATTAATTGAATATGCCTGTTGCTTAGTTCTCTTTCCAATTGTCTAGCCATATACTTCCTCCTTAGAAAGCAGTGATGTGTTTTTAAATTTTAGTGTAAACGCTTTCTTTTATATGTAAAAAATTTGCTTTTAACAAAGTATTAAGTAAATCGCATTAATTGTTAAATATCAGATATTAAGTGAAAACAATAATAATTGTTCACAAATGATGTAACTTTGCTAAAAGGTATTTTTATTATACGCTTAATTTAATAAAATATAAACAAATTTCTGAAAATTTAATAAACAGATTTATTTATTATTCATAATAACTATGACATAATGATTTCAATTCATAACAAGTAAGAGGGACGACACGAATGAAGATAGGTGCAATTTCAGATTTACATATTGATCGACATCCTAAACTAGAGCCAAAGGTATATCTTGAAACACTTGTACAACTGGTTCAACAGAGGGATGTCGCATTACTATTAATTGCCGGAGATGTGTCTAATCATTTTCAGCAGAGTTATCAATTTATTCAAGATTTAAAAGCAAAATGTGGTATTCCAGTCTTATTTGTGCCAGGGAACCATGATTATTGGACTTCTGAAGCCTCGTTAACGTCATCAGAAATTTATAATTTCTATGTGGATAAGCCAGAGTGTTTAATTGGAAAACCGTATATTATAAATGAGAATTGGGCAGTTGTTGGGCATACGGCTTGGTATGATTATCGGTACGCGGATGACAAATTTGATTTGGAACGCATCCAAAGAGGGAAGTATTACGGTGCAACATGGCAAGATAAAGTGAAAATCGACTGGGATATTGAAGATAGAGCATTATCTAAGCAGGCTGCTAACCAAATTCAACATGACTTAGAACATGTAAAGGATAAACAGATTATTCTAATGACGCATATTGTGACGCATCCACAATTTGTTGTACCAACGCCACATCGTATTTTTGATTTCTTTAATGCATATATAGGTACGAAAGACGTTGATGCGTTTTATCAGACGTATCCTATTCGTTATAGCATTATGGGGCACGTACATTTTCGAAAGACGTTGTCTGAAGCAGGGATTACTTATATTTGTCCTTGTTTAGGGTATCAACGACAATGGCGAACAACTGATCTTATGCAAGAGCTCGATGCGTCGTTAGTCACATTTGAAGTGCGTGATATATAAAAAATCAGTGAGGTTGAGATACAATTAACATTGACTCAATCTCACTTAAATAGTGGCCTATATTACACTTGAAGATAAATACATGTACGACCAGGCGCATTAAAGCTACGTTCTAATTTTTGCTTAGCAATTTTAATGACTTGAAAGCGATTAGGCACAATGGCAGGAAAGATAAAGTGTTTAAATAAGTGACTCCATAAAGGATCAATATAATAGTAGAATTGATCATCATATCCGATTAATAGTGTGATATGAATGTTGGACACTAATTCTTTCTTATGATCATCGAATTTGAAATATTTGCGGAAAGGTTTACGACCTAAATTAGTATGATACATTATAACTGGTTGGCCAGAATCGATGACAGCTTCTAGTGATGACAAATCAGTACCTGTACCGTCTACAATTCGATCGTCAATCGTTTGTAAATAAGGTACATAAGCATCAGGAAAGATTGTTTGATGATGACCAAATTTGACGAGTAAATGATGACCAACATATCCTTTATAGGGATTATTAGGATGCTTAGGCCAATGATTCATGATTTCAGTAGCTTTAATATTATGATTGTTATATTGAAGTAACATTGCTGCTGAAACACCTTCACATCCCATTACCATTGGAATTGGAAATAGTTGGCTAATTGGTTTAATTGGTAGTATCGTTCTTTTCATCATGATTCTCCTCAAAGACAGTCTCTATTGATGTCCATCATTTAGTTTAAGTAAATTTATTATATACCTTAGTCGTCACGGCGTATATCAATACGGATTGAGTGATGATTTATTATTAATTAGAAAATGGGGGCATAGCAATGACAATGCAATACAGATTTGAACATCTAGGTGAGGTTCAACTTATAGGCGTTTTAAGAGTGTATACGACTGGTGAAGCAATGCAACAGGATATTCCAGCATTTTGGCAAGAAATGAATGAAGCAGGCGTGGTCAAAGCCTTAACTCAATACAGTAATCAAATTTTAACTGGCTTATTAGGCGTTATCATACCACGTGAAAACAGTATAGATTATTTTATTGGCGTGCCTCATGATGATTTGAATAACAATGATTCAGACTTCGAAGTAATCAAGTTAATGGCACACAACTATGTCGTTATTGATGCGAAGGGGCGTGTTCCTGAAGCAATTAAAGCAGTGATGCCAAAAATCTATACAGAATTATTGCCTCAAGCGGCATTTAAAACGATTCAAGCACCTATGTTTGAACATTATTTACCGGGAAATACTCAAAGCCCTGACTACATTACGGAAATATGGATGCCTATAAAAGAATAGACTAGAACTAAGAGAGTCCGCGACAAAAATAATATAATGAAGTTATTTTGCAAATTCGCAGTAGCTGACTGAACTGAGAAGGCGCTTAAATCAAGCTTTTCTCAGTTCTAGTCATCCTTGCGGTCGGGGCCCCAACACAAAAAATCACGAAAGTGATTTTACAAGCTAAGCAAGTTGGGGTTCGGGGCCCCAACAAAGAGAATTTCACTAAGAAATTCTACAAGCAAAGCAAGTTGGGAGTGGACGACGAATTTAAAAGAATTCGGTCCCACTCCCCTTCTAAGTTCTAGTCATTTGTGCAACATAAGCCATGTAGGATTGTGTTGCTTTATTTTTTTACAGCATGAACGATATAATTCATATTCTTTTTGTGTCTTCGCATCGTTTTAAACATAGTGAAGAACATTTTACGGTTAGATGGTTTTAACGCGTTTTTAATGATGGTTAAGGTGCCAAGTAGGCCTTCATCACGCATCATACCTATTGGTGTCATTAACGTCAATGGACCAATTTGCGATTCGATATTTGAGAATCCGGCCTCTTGATAGAGTTGGTACCAGCTTTCAGGCGTTAAAGGTGTCACCTTCATATTAATAGCTTGACTCAATTCATTAATGACCGTTTCAGTATTTTGTCTATTGATAATTGCAATATCATGTGTAAGTATAACACCATTCGGCTTCAATACACGGTAATACTCTTTTAAGACCTTCTCTTTAATTGGGTAAGGTAACATCGTGAGCATTGCTTCATTAAGAATAATATCGAAGCTTTGATCTTCAAAGGGTAATTTCATTGCATTTGCTTGTGTTAAATGAATGAGCGACTCTAAATTGTGTTTCGTCACATTTCGTTTACCGTTTTCTAATGCGGTTTTATTTAAATCGACGCCTTCAATATGGCATTGATAAGTTCGTGCTAATTCAATGGAAGTTGTACACATATTACATGCGACTTCTAAGACACGTTTATCACTTGAAAAATGCCCTTTATTAATAAGCCAATTTGTCGCAAGCACACCACCCGGACGTAAACGCTTTTTACCTAATTGAGCTAAAAACGTATGGCCAGCTATTTTAGTCACCATAATCAACACTTCCTGTCTTAACTGAATTTGTTAAAGAGTACATGATTTTCTAGATGTACATGTTCATGGGTTTCACGCTCTAAATTCTCAAGACGGTTATAGACCAATCTCCAAGTTTGACAAGCTTCACTCGGCGGTTGATATTGGTTCGTTAATTCACGCATATCTTCTAATAATTGTCCTGTGTGCGTGTGATCATCAACCAAGCTTTGGATAATATCTGAAGCATGATTCACTTCTTCGCCACGAGAAAGTTTAATTAATGCAGGGAAGTCGTGTTCATCTTCTTGAGCCATATGCTCAAGCATACCATCACGATATTGACGATATAAGTCTTGTAATTGAATTAAAAATGGATGGTTTGGCCCATGGACTTTTGCCACTTTGGTAACATAAGGAGATAAATTCTTAAATTCTTCACGCATTGTCTCGTGATAACGAGATTGTATATATTGTATAAGTGAAGGTGCATCAAGATATTTCACATTGATGTTTCCTTGATCATGTTTAGGAAGTGCATTAATTTCTTCTATTAATGTATCTGCATCTATTTTTTTATTTTTAACTGCTTCATTTATAGTGATGTTACCGCCACAACAAAAGTCGATACCATATTTTCTAAATATATCCGCACTTAATGGCATATCTGTAACAATGTCTGCAACGATAGATTCATTTGTAATCATTGAAATTCCTCCTTTATTTATTTTCATTATAATCAATAAGAATGATTTTCAATTATAAAAAATTGTATTGTCACCTATTTGTTGGAAAGTTATTGAAAAATTGTGAATAATTAGCGCGGATTTTTGAAACAATTTATTTTCAAAAAAGAGGAAGCGGACAACGAATTCATAAAGAATGCTGTCTCACTTCCTGATTCTATTCAATGATTATGCTGGGTTACGATGATTTCTAAAGTAAATAACTTGGAGTGTAATTAATACAATTGCAGTTACGATAATGACAATCATGTATGGTGTTGCATCATATTGTCCTTTGAGTCCTACTATTGGAGAGATGATTCCGCCAAGAATGAATTGGAATAGTCCTAGTAAACTAGAAGCATTACCACTTCCACCTGTACGTTCCTCCATTGCCATAGAAAAACCAAGTGGGCCAATAGATGTGACAGGGCATACGTTTAAGAAAAATGCAATCAGTAAAATCCATAACGGACCATGCATTGATAATGTAATAACAATTAACACGACACCTATTACTTGTATTAACGTTAAGTAAATCATGAGTTTGAAACGATTAATATACTCGACTAAAAGTGCCACAATTTGGCTAACTATGATTAAGCCTACACCATTAATTGCTACCATTATACTGAATTGCTGAGGTGTCATATTGTATAGCTTTTGCGTTATGAATGGTGAAGCGGATGAAAAACTAAATAACATCACATACGTTAATCCTTGTAGCAACATTGGAATGATGAATCGTGGTTTCTTTAATAAACTTCCAAAATCTAAAAAGATTTCTTTAAAGTTTAACGATATATGTTCTGATTGATGTGTAGTAGGCATCGTCGTCACGACACCGATAAGCACAAGTAAACTTATAACGGTCAGAATGACAAAGACAATTCTCCATGAACCAAGTGTCAAAGATAGACCGCCTAGTAAAGGCATGATGATTGTAACAATACCATTAACGACCATCAGTGATGCTAGAAATTTAGCTAATAAATCACCTTGATATCTGTCTCCTGCAAAAGCCTTGGCTATAACTATAATGCCGCCTGCAGTAAAACCTTGGACAAATCGAATACATAAAAATAGCATTAAATTTGATGCAAAGATACCACTCAGTGTAGCTAGGAAGAAAACGCATAATATGATAAGACCCATTCTTTTACGGCCAAATGCATCAGATAATGGTCCGAATAAGAATTGACCTAATGCTAAACCTATCATTGCAAATGATAAGGTGAGTTGGATTTCAGATGTTGATGACCTAAATTGATGTTGTGCTTCAGGTAAAGCAGGAAGGTACATATCAATGATCATAGGTCCGAATGCAGTCATTACACCTAAGACAATAAGTAGCAATAGGGGTAATTTTGTATGTGTTGATGGTTGCATAATGTGTCTCCTTAAAAAGTTTGCAAATTACATTATATAGGTTTTTTGTGCATTTGTAATTTACAAAATAAAAAAGGAACGAGATAGAATTCAATTTACCTTCTATCTCGTCCCTTACAACGGTACGCATATCTTAGAAAATATGCTTTATCTGTCTTCTCAATGTCGTCTACGATGACGTATTTGCAATGTAGATATAGCGTATTATGTTGTATGTGATTTGTTTATGGGTTTATCACTGTGCATTTGTATCACTTGAGTTACCAAGTATACTATTTAATTTCTCTTTAATTTCATCAAATTTTGTATTCACATCATTAAGTAAGTCATTTACTTTACTTTGACTTTCATTATTTTGTTGCGCGTTATTCGCTTCTTTCAATTTATTTACTTGATCTTGATAAAATTTAGTCAATTTAGAATCTTCGCCTGTTTGTTCACTATTTTTTAAACTATTAATATCATCTTGAATTTGTTTGATTCTTGAGTCTGTATCCACTTTGTCTTTAATGTCATTTTTGGCTTCTTCGACTTGTTGTTTAATGCTATCACTTTGATTTTCTACTTCGTTTTTATAGTCTTTAGATACTTGGTTGTCATTTGAAGTAGTATTCGTTTGTTGTTCATTACCACTATTGTGGTTAAATAGCGCTCTCGTCGCAAATATTGCTACGATAATAAGCAATATTGCAATAATAGCTATAAGCCATTTTTTGGATTTTTTATTTTTTTCATTTTCTTCTTCTAATTGTTGCTCACGTCTGAAGTCACGGTCATTATAATATCTGTTTCCATTGTCGTCATAGTCATCATTACGTCGCTCATAACGCGCTTGATGGTCATAGTCATCATGGTAGCGTTGGTCATCATTTTGATATCTAGAATCATCATCACGATAACGTGCATTGCTACGATTGTACGCTTCTTGGCTTTCACGTCGCTCATGACGTGTACGTTCATCGGCACTTTGTCGATTACGCTTGCGATATTGTTCATCATATTTGTAAGAATCTTTATATTTATCTGTTCGTTTCATGCTAGTCACCTCATATTTCAAATAATTTGTTTCAGTAGTCGAGCAATATTTTCAGCAGTATGTGTCATGTTGCGCTTACCATTACTTAATAACGATGGTAATGCTTCTGGTTGTTCAATTAAACTAAATGCGCTATCTATACCATGATTGTAAACATCCTGATACCCTTCGCCAAGACTTCCACAAATAGCTATCACTGGAATATGATGTACTTTTGCTGCTTTTGCTACCCCAATGGGTGTCTTACCAAAGACAGTTTGCGCATCCATTTTACCTTCGCCAGTAATAACAAGGTCTGCGTCTTTCACTCTTCTCGAAAAGTCTGTTTCTTTTAACACAATGTCAATGCCTTTAGAAAGTGACGCATTGAAGAATGCAAGAATACCCGTACCCAATCCTCCGGCGGCACCAGCACCTGGAATGTCTTTAACATTTAGATTTAATTCTTGTTCTATCATATCATGATAGATCGCTAGTGCGGAATCCAACTTTGGTATCATCTTAGCGTCAGCACCTTTTTGTGGACCGTAAACTTCAGTTGCGCCATTAGATCCTAGTAATGGATTTGTTACGTCACAAGCAACCTCAAATGTAACGTCCTTCAGTCTATGATCTAGATTTGATATGTCTATATGTGCTAGCTCAGATAAATAACCACCACCTAATTGTAAAGGTTGACGTTGCGCATCTAGAAATTGCGCACCTAATGCACATAACATACCGCTACCACCATCATTAGTAGCACTTCCACCAATGCCTAGAATAATTTTGCTAACATCGTGATTTAGTGCATCTAATATCATTTCGCCTACACCATAAGTTGATGTAATGAGTGGGTTACGTTCGTCTTTTGATAATAAATCTAATCCTGATGATGCAGCCATTTCAATAATGGCAATTTGATCATCATCCGAGCGGGCATATGACGCTTCAATACTTCTATGTAATGGATCGTGTACAGGAATCGTATAGGTTTTAGCATTAAGCGCTTCTTTTAATGCATCTGTTGTGCCTTCACCACCATCAGCCATTGGGATAATGTCATAGTGAATCGCATCATCAAATACCGCTTTAAAACCATCTTGAATGGCTAAACCAGCTTCTTTAGCTGACATACTCTCTTTAAATGAATCAGTAGCAATGACTATTTTTTTAAGATTCATCTTCGTAAACCTCCTAGTGTTGGTATAGTATAAAATAATATTTGAATGTATAATTGATAAAATAAGAATATAATATAATCGATTATGAGAGGTTGATTGTAATTTAAAATCAAACCTTCTGACATAAAGGAGTTCGACATGCATAGACTTAAACAACATGAATTTTACATCTGGATGATTGGATTAATCCTATTTTACGGATACTTAGGTTTCATTATCCCTTTACATAGTACGGATTGGTTTTGGGGGAGTACCCACGGCATACAGGTCGTTAGTAACGCGTTTGAAAATTTTAATGGACGGTACATTAGCAATATATTAGAATTCGCAAGTGTTCATTCTATAGTAATGCGGACCATGTCATTTGCACTTATTTCAACCTTTATCGTGTTACTGTTATTAAAGTTATTGAATCAAATAGGTAACACAAACATTTTAATTATCATTATGGTTTTATTATTTATTATACCCAATTCTTTATTTTCACAAAGCTATGGTAACTTTGAATTTTTTTATACGTATGTTTTTGGGTCATGTTTTTCACTATATCTATTAAGTTTTATATTGAAAGGATTACTTAAGGAAGAAGAATATAGCCGAATAGATGCGTTTATCTTTTGGGGAATATGTTTATTAGGACAGTGGTTTGCTGAACCTCTAACGTTTTATAATACTACAATATTATTGGTTGGCATCACTTACTATGCGATACGATACCATAAACTTGACTACAGTTTGGTGCTTGGATGGTTGCTGTCATTATGTGGTGCAATGATCATGTTATTAAATGAAAAATATATTTATATTTATTCAAGTGTTGAGGCGTTAAGAGGGCACTTAGATATGTTAGGGTTGACTCACAAATTTGAATCATCGCTTCTCAAAGATATTCCAAACAATTTGTTTTTTAATAATAATACGATTTTATCTTTAATCGTAATTATCATTATAATATTACTCTTAAGAAGTAGCACATTCTCAACGTGGTCTAAAAAGAAACAATTCAGTTTACAAATAGGCATGTGTGTATTACCTATCTATAAATTCGTCATATATGAACCTTTCAATGTGAAACAACTATCTGAAACACTCACGTTTGAAGTCATTCATATTGTATTGTGTCTGATGTTTATGGTGAGTATTGTCATATCATGCAAGCTCATCGTTCACTCACCATACAATCGATTGTTGGTAAATATGTCGCTGATTTCAATTCCACTAAGTGTATTACCAGTTGTATTAATTACTGAAGTTTCAGTTAGACAGTTTTATTTGGCTTATCTATTTAGTATGATAATACTCATTATTTTAATTTCAGAATTAAGCTTTTTGACTTTGAAACATTATAATATTCTAAAAAGTTGTATAATTATTTTTGCAATTGTAAATATGTTTATTTTCACTGATATACACTTTCGTAGTGAACAGAGACTAGAAGATGTGCACGCACAAATGAGTAACAATCAACGTCACATTAAATTATCACATTTGCCGTATGAAACGTATTTATTTGAAATGACACCAGCAGATGAAGCGGATGTAACTAACTTCAAAGAGTTTCATCACATTTCAGAGAAATATTCATTTAAAATATTGCCGTTTGAAGATTAAAGAGAATGACGACAAAGGAGAATCACGATGAAGTTGACTCAAACCCACTTAGAGATTATTAAATTTATAATTGTGGGGGGGATTAATACCCTTAATTATTATATTGTGTATCTTATATTATTAAAATTATGTCATGTGAATTATATGATCAGTCACATTGTTGGTTTCTTAGTGAGTTTCGTAATTTCTTACTATTTGAATTGTTATTTTGTTTATAAAGTAACGCCAACTTTAAAGAAATTTTTAAGCTTTCCTTTAACGCAAGTCATTAATATGGGAATGCAAACACTCTTACTATATGTGTTTGTTAAGTGGTTTCAATTTCCGTCTGAAATCGCACCATTTGTTGGATTAATTATCACAATTCCAATTACGTTTATAGTTTCAAAATGGATCTTAAAAGATTAAAAAGAAGCTATTATATTTAACAATTACAACAGTGACAACGACAGACCATAAATTGAATGATTATTATGGGTGTCAACTTAATTAATATTTAGGTTTTACGAAAAATTTAATTCGCTTAAATATATGAAATTTATAGAAATTAAAAAACGTTGTCAATCATCTTTCGATGGTACATACTATTGATATTAAAGCATTTAAGGTGGTAGACAACATGTCTCAAAGTGAAAATCTTAAATTAGCGCAAAGAGGTGCTTATTTAAGTTTAGTAGTTTATATCATTCTATCTGTTTCTAAATATATAACAGGCTTTGTATTTGATTCAGCAGCAGTTAGAGCAGACGCTTTGAATAATATGACAGACATTATTGTATCTATTGCTGTCATTGTTGGATTGAAAATTTCAATTAAGCCAGCAGATAAAAATCATCCTTATGGTCATTTGAAATCTGAAAATATCTCTACACTATTAGTATCATTTATTATTATGTTTGTGGGTATTCAAGTTGTGATTGAAAATGTACCTCGAATATTTACGAATGAACACCATACACCAAATGTCATTACAATTTTTGTGAGTTTAATCAGTGGACTTATTATGATTGGTGTCTTTGCAATCAATCATAGACTGGCTCAGAAGACCAAGAGTAGCTCATTAAATTCCGCGGCAAAAGATAATTTGTCAGATGGTCTTGTTAGTATAGGGACTGCGATTGGTTTAGTATTTACCCAATTCGGATTTTCTATCGTCGATGTCATATTAGCGACGGTTTTAGGACTTTTAATTATTTATACAGGTTTTAGTATTTTTAAGGAGACCATATTTGCACTGAGTGATGGTTTCAATGAGCAAGATCTTGAAGAATACCGTAACGTTGTTTTAGAAGTAGAAGACGTTAAAGACGTGAATAATCTTAAGGGACGTTACCATGGCAGTAGCATCTTTTTAGATGTAACAATTGTTGTTGATGCACATTTATCACTGCAACAGGCACATGACATTTGTGATAAAGTAGAAAATCACTTACATAGTAAAGGCATTTCTTCCGTGTACGTTCATCCCGAACCAGACACGTTAAATCAAATGATTGATTAGAACGAGATTAATGATGATTAGGGGAGCGAGACAGAATTCTTTTAAATTC